>JAKACW010000128.1 GCA_021821045.1 Pseudomonadota bacterium | reverse complement strand
AACAGGCCAGCGCTATTACAGCATGTCCGCCCAAATCCGCCGCGACAACAAAGCGTATTACGATCTGTTGGAAAGAACGCAGAAAGGCACGCTGGACATCACACCCTGGCAAGACTGGTTCCTGAACTGTCTTTTGCGCGCCATCGAAGGATCTCGGGAAATCCTCGACGCGGTACTAATCAAGGCGCGTTTCTGGGAGCGCTTCGCCAAAGTGTCATTAAACGAGCGCCAAATCAAAATGCTGAACATGCTACTCGACGGTTTTGAAGGCAAACTGACGACATCCAAGTGGGCAAAGATGACCAAGTGCTCCCAGGACACCGCGCACCGTGACATCGTCGATTTGATGGAGCGCAATGCGCTACGAAAGGACCCTGGTGGGGGGCGTAGCACGAGCTATTCGCTCGTTACGGAATAGCAGGACATTCGACATCACCTTCAGGTGGATTATATATTTATAGCCCGTGGCCAAACTGACCAAAGGGAGGGGAACCGGCAGCAAGTCGAACCCTCATCAAACATTCGAACAAAAACTTAGCGGTATAGCTTGATGCAAAACGATAACAATAGCTCCACCGGTGAATTCATCCTTTATCAGACCGAGGACGGCCGCACGCGCATCGAGTGCCGGTTCGAGAATGAAACGATCTGGCTCACGCAGGCGCTAATGGCTGAGCTATTCCAGGTCACCGTTCCGACGGTCAACGAGCACCTCAAAGGTATCTATGCCGATTTGGAATTAAGCCCCGAGGCAACTATTCGGAATTTCCGAATACTTCGCCGAGAAGGCGCCCGGCAAGTGAGCCGCGACATCGAACACTACAACCTGGAGGCGATACTCGCCGTTGGTTTCCGCGTCCGCTCCCATCGCGGCACGCAATTCCGCCAATGGGCGACCGCGCAGTTACGCGAATACCTGCTCAAAGGCTTCCTTCTCGACGACGAACGCCTGAAGAACCCGCCCGGCCCCGGCGTGCCGGATTACTTCGACGAGGTGCTCGAACGCATCCGAGACATCCGCGCCAGCGAAAAGCGGATGTATCTCAAAGTGCGCGACATCTTCGCCCTCGCGGCGGATTACCAGCCGGACGACGCCGAAACGCTGAAGTTCTTCCAGATCATCCAGAACAAACTGCACTGGGCCGCCACCGGCAAAACCGCCGCCGAGCTCATCGCCGAACGCGCCGACCACACCCAACCCAACATGGGCTTGACATCATGGAAGGGTGCCAAGGTACGCATGACGGACGTCACCATCGCCAAGAACTATTTGCGCGGAGGCGAGATCGAGGAACTCAACCGCATCGTCACCATGTACCTCGACTACGCAGAGGACCAGGCCCGTCGCCGCCAAGTGCTTTACATGAAAGACTGGCGCGAAAAACTGGACGCATTCCTGCAATTCAACGAACGCGACATCCTCACCAACGCCGGCAAAGTCGCCAAGGAAGTCGCCGACAAACTTGCGCTGGACCACTACGAAAAATTTCACGCACGGCGTTTGGCCGCGGAAGCAAAAGCGGACGAGCAGGCATTTGAAGAAGCAGTGAAGAAACTGCCGGCCAAAATGCCGCGGAAAAAAATGAGCGCAACGAAGAAGGGTGGCAAGAAGAAGTGAGCAGCGGCAAGTTGAACGCGATCATCGGCCAGATCGGCGGCAATCCCATTTGTCACCAAACAGTAGGGAGGTAACGGCTATGGCAAAGCGATGCGTAATCAACGTTGACCTTGCCGACGTATGGGCGGCGCGCGGCAGGAAGCGGTTCCTGCGCACCCTTGCATGGGGCGACGAGGTCTCCGTGCTGAATGCGAAATCGACACACGTTGAGATAGAGACCGTCACCTATCACCAACAGCCGGACGGCAGTATCCTTTCAGAAACGACGGTTGGCTACATTGAGCCCACGAAATCCTCCGGCATCAACGCGGCGGACGCGATACGCAGGCGTGGCGAAAACGACGTGCTACGCGTGAACTTTGTTGATGTTCAGCAGGGGGATGGTGCGGTCATCGAGTCCCCCGACGGCAAGGTCATCCTGGTCGACGGCGGTGACAATCAGATGTTCGCTCGCTATTTGGCGGGACGCTTCCGCGGCACCTCCCCGGCCAAGCCGAAAGAGATCGACTGCATACTTGTGACTCACGGCGACGCGGATCACTTTGCCGGTCTGCCCGAAATCTTCAAATCCGAAACCAACACGAACCCGCGCAAACGCCTGTTCATGCAGCCCCGGCGCATCTATCACAACGGCATCGTAAAACGACCGTCAAAGAAGAACGGCAAGGCTGTTCCGGACCGCAAACTGCTGGGGCCGACCCGGAAGACTGCGGAAGGCGTGTACGTGGTCGGGCTGGAGCAAAGCCTGCTCAGCGTCGACGATGCTGAAATGAATCAACACTTTCGGACATGGAAGGCCGCGCTTAAGGAATACAACAAGCGGAAGAAGCTTGAATTCCGGCGCTTGGAATTCGGCGACACCGAGGCGTTCGAGTTCTTCAACACCGACAATATGAAGATCGAAGTCCTCGGCCCGCTGGTCGAGCAGGTGGACGGCAAGCCGGCCCTGAAGTTTCTGGGCAAACCGCCCAAGGGGCCGCGAATAGGACATGAATCGCTCGACACCGATGCCAATGAATTCGGTGGACTGTCGGCGTCCCACACTATCAACGGCCATTCCATCGTGTTTCGATTGAGCTATGGCGGTTTCAGCTACCTCTTCGCCGGTGATCTCAATGACGAGGCCAGCCGGATTCTGGCCGCCGAACACAACAAAGGGTCGATCAACCTGCGCTCCGAGGTTTTCAAGGTTCCCCACCACGGCTCAGCGGATTTCTCGGGTGCCTTCATTCAGGCAGTCTCGCCAGTGGTTAATGTCGTGTCTAGCGGCGATGAAAACGCTCGCAAGGAATACATTCACCCGCGCGCCACCTTGATGGGCGCGTTAGGGAAATGGTCACGCGTTCCGGAACCGCTGATCTTCGTGACGGAACTGGTGGCGTTTTTCAAGATCGAGGGCTGGTCGCGTTCGGTCGACGATGCCAAGGCAAAGAAAAACGGCGATTTCTTTGGTTTTAGCAGGGCGGCCTACGGGATCGTCAAGACACGCACGGATGGAAGTCGGCTGTTCGTCTATACGGACAGCGGGAACGTAGAGATGAAAGAGGCGTACGCCTACCAGCTCGATAGCTCGGGTAGTCCGCAGCCGGCCGCGGTTGTACGTGTCTGAGCAGGCCATCAAGAAGCTACCAAGCGACAAGCCGGGAACGAAGAATTGAATTTCGGGCACAGCGCGCCAGTTAGCGTGGGAGCGGTTTCCTACCGCGATTCTTCCCCCGACTTAACGCCACTACCGATTCGGATCGCGGATTGATCCGCTCCCACGCCATGGCAGCGCCAGCGCCACCCCCCCCAATTAAACCTCCCCCCAACCCCTCCCGATACAGCTTCAGCAAGCAGGGAGAATGCCATGCACGTCCTGGTTATTGTCATCGTCGCCGGAATCCTTATCTATCTGTTCCTCAACAGCCGGCAGAGGGCGTCTTACAGCGCCGGCGGTGCCAGCGCGTTGCCAGCTCCCGTTGCCGGTTCGACCGCGGCCGACCATCCCTTCGTCTATGTCTCCAAAGGCAAGTTGTTCCTGGTGGCCAACGGTAACGAGGTCGAAGAAATCCACAGCGCCTATGCCCAAGACGTGATCGACCGCATGAATCGCGCCCGGCAGCGCCACGGCTGGAAAGAAAACACCAGCCTGGGCCGCTCGTTCACCGGCCGTGATATGGACCTTGCCGCCGACCAAGTCGAGCTGCAGGTGGCCTCGGCGTGCTTTTCCGGTGACAACAAACTGCTCTATGTGCTCAAAGATCGCAACGTCGGCGGCTTGTTCGAATTCGACATGGCCAACAAGACCGAACGCCGGGTGTTGCATCAGCAGAACCTGCTCCTCGGCGATCTGGCCTTCAACCCGCGCAACGGCAACATGCTGTGCTCGCAGCAACACAACAACGGCATCGCCAACATCGTATTGCTGCGCAACGACGGTCGCGATGTGCAGCAACTCAGCGAAGGCGACACCGTGGACTCATCACCCGCATGGCTTCCCGATGACGACAAGAAGATCCTGTTCCAAACCTCGGGCCTGGCGCGCAGCGAGCAGGGCTACATCATTGCCCATGGCCCCGCCGCCATCAAAATGCTCGATCTGGAAAACAACGCCGTGACCTCCATCTTCGAAGACGCCGCCACCGACTATCTGCAACCCCGAGTCGACCGCGCCGGCAATCTCTACTTCATTCGCCGACCCTACGAATTGCATCGCTACGACGGGCAGACCATGGTGATGGACTTCCTGCTGTTCCCGTTCCGGCTGCTGCGAGCGGTGTTTCACTGGTTGAACTTCTTCTCACTGATGTACAGCCGCAAACCGCTCACCAGCGCCTCGGGCCCCCTGGTCAAACAAGACCTCAAGGAACTCATCGTCAAAGGCAAACGCATCGACGCCGAAAAGGCCATGCGCAAGGAGAGCAGCGTGGGCGGCATTCCCTCGCTCGTTCCCAAATCCTGGCAACTCGTTAAACGCACCCAAGCCGGCGCCGAGAGCGTGCTCGCCACCAACGTGGCCTCGTTCGACATCACCTCAGGCGACACCATTCTCTACAGCAACGGCTACGCCGTTTTCCAGCTCGGGCCGGACAACCGACAGAGCGTCGTCCTGCGCGACAAACTCATTGGCGACATCGCGGCCTCCTAATCCCGCCGCCTTTACCATGGGTGTCCTTTCTGTTGTGGGAGCGGGTTCCTACCGCGATTCTTAGTTTCCCTCCCAATTCCAATCCCTTACCGCCGATCCCATAAATACCAAGAATATTGACCATTTCGGGCTGATTCTATATATATAGCCGGTGGCCAAACTGGCCAAAGGAAGCGGGGTTCTTGGATGTACGAAGGACGGGATGCCGCCCACTCTATGATCAATCCCTCCTAGGCGCCAGGCTCTAGATAACAACCCATAGGAACTTAATGAACACGGACGAACAACGCTTTCTCAATGAACTAGACAAAAAACTCTGGACCGCTGCCGACAAGCTGCGCTCCAATCTCGACGCCGCGGTTTACAAACACGCCGTCCTCGGCCTCATCTTCCTCAAGTACGTTAGCGATGCTTTTGAAGAACGCCGCAAGGAGCTTGAAAAAATGCTTCGCGACGAAAACCACGAATATGGCGTGTTGCGCAAGAACTACGACTCAGATGCCGAATACGAGGACACCATTCGAGCCGAACTCGAAATCCGCGACTACTACACCGAGAAAAACGTCTTCTGGGTGCCGGCCATGGCCCGCTGGGAAAATCTGCAAAACAACGTAACCGGTCACTTTCCGACGTTATTGCGACAAGCAAAAAGATCCGATCGCAGCGGATGAGCGGCGAAGTGTTGCTTCCAGTGGCGCGGGGTGAGCAGTTCGATGTCCTTAGCCGGGTGGATCGC
>JAKACW010000127.1 GCA_021821045.1 Pseudomonadota bacterium | reverse complement strand
CGGATCTAAACTTGTGGGAGCGACTTTTGCTGTGGGAGCGGTTTCCTACCGCGATTCTTCGCCGGAATTGGGGCCACTGCCGATTCTAATCGCGGAATGATCCGCTCCCACAAAAGCGCCGAATCTAAACCTGTGGGAGCAACTTTTGCTGTGGGAGCGGTTTCCTACCGCGATTCTTCGCTTGAATTGACGGCACTGCCGATTCGAATCGCGGAATGATCCGCTCCCACAAATGTTTGATCCCACAATGATCTGATCCCTCAATCGATCTGGGCTCCCACAAACTCACTCCTCCTGCGCCTCCTCCCGAATCAACTCCCGCGCCTGCGTCCACTGGTAGCCCAGGGCGGTGATGCCTTCCACCAGTTTTTTGAAATCCTCCAACGCGGCGGGCGTGAACGCCGGGTCGAGCAGGGCGGGGTGAAAGAAGAACGATGCGAAGCCGTCGCGCACGGCGAGAGCGTATTCGGCGTTGCCGTAGAGTTCCTCCCAGGTGTGGATCTCGTCGCTGTACTGCAGATTGCCGATGTTCTCCGGGATCACTTGCTGGCCGTAGACATCGCGGTCGATGATGAACGGAAAGAACTGACCGCCCGAGGTGTCGCGACTCGTGGCGCCCGCGCTGCCATCCATCGCGGTGAAGTAAACGGAACGCTCGTAGCGCGCGGCAAAGCGCTGGCCGATGGCGGCATACGCGTTGACCGACGCCCGGTAGTGAGGCGTCTCCCAGGCAATCGCCTCCCAATCATGGAGCGCAATCTCCGCCAAGGCGGCATCGATGCGCGCAAGGGTGGACGCGACGCTGTCGTCGGGCAGCGGTGTGTTGTTGACTGCGTCCCACAACTCGAAATCTTCCGCCGTCACTCCCGAGAACGGATTGGGGCTGTCCCCATACTGATGGGTGTAGCCGTGCAAGATGAGGTCGTCGCCGGCGCTTTGCGCAAAGCGCAGCGCTTCGAGCAGATCGGGCCGGTCGGCCAAACGCAGTTCCAGCGGCACGCCGCCGTTGTATTTGCCCAGCGGATCGCGGTACAGCGGCGTGAGAGAAACCGCGAACGGAATGCGCTGCTGGTGCAGATACGCCGCCACGGTTTCCAACGCCGCCGGATCGGTGCGAGCGTGGATGTCCTCGAGCCGGACCAGCGCGCGATGATTCTCTTGATGGGCGATGCCGAGGATTTCGTGCAGCATGTCGCAGAACACCAAGTAGCGATCCCGCGGGCCCATGAAGGTGAAGGGAATGTCGGCGACGTACCAAAAGTTGCCGCTGCGCAGAATGTAGGGAATGGTCTCGCTGGTACGCGGGTTAGTCACGCTGACCAGGGTCGCGACCTGGGCGGGATTGCGCACAATCATCTGGCCGACGTCCGGGTCGGCGGTGACGACTTGGGTTTGCGGATCGACACTGAAATATTTCGAGAACGTGCGGCCCTTGTAAGCGACATCGCGGAAGAAACTCGGCGGGTCGTTGCTCCCATCCGCCACCGACTCCAAGCCGCGCATGGAGGCGAACTCAATGCCGTAACGGGCGGTGAAATCGAATTGCGTCGCCCGCGACCACTGCCAGATATTGTATTTGAACCACGCGATGGGTTTGCGCGACGCATCCACGTCGGCGAGAAAAGCCGCCGGCAGCGGATTGTCGAAGTGGGAGCCCAGATAGAACGTGAAGTCGTACGGCGCAAGGGTGCCCGCGGTGTAGGCATTCGCCGATAACAGCGTCACCTCCAACGGAAAGTGCCCGAGCACGTTCTGCAACATCAGCGCGTAAAGGCGGCCGTTCTTGGGCAGCGGCGAATCG
Organism: Pseudomonadota bacterium; assembly: GCA_021821045.1. Lineage (GTDB taxonomy): Bacteria > Pseudomonadota > Gammaproteobacteria > JAADHS01 > JAADHS01 > JAKACW01. The sequence goes on along the minus strand of JAKACW010000127.1, from coordinate 3,761 downwards.
GGGGGCTCGTCATACACAACCAACGCGCGCGTCTGCACCACGGGCGGCACCGGCGGATCGACGGGCGGGTCAGGCGTTTCATCGGGATCTTCACCCGAGCAAGCAATGAGCAACAAAGCGAGCGCCAACAGCCAACCGGCGCGCCGGCATCTCGTTGTGAACTTAGTGCCTGGCTTCCATCGCGCCGACATGGGGACGTGCTCCGACATTGCGTTCATTGGCGCACGCACGAGCTGCGCCACGCGGCCGACTAGTATGGACAACCGCGCCCCCGGGTCGTATTGGGGAAAACCCACGGCGGACGCCCCCCGGTGGGAGCGGTTTCCTACCGCGATTCTTCGCCCGACGCACTCGCCCAGCCTTTCTCATCGCGGAATAATCCGCTCCCACAACCAAGACATTCCTTGTTGTGGGAGCGGTTTCCTACCGCGATTCTTCGCCCGACGCACTCGCCCAGCCTTTCTCATCGCGGAATGATCCGCTCCCACAACCAAGACATTCCTTGTTGTGGGAGCGGTTTCCTACCGCGATTCTTCACGTCGCGAGTTCTTAACTGGATCACGCTAGGGGAGTCCATTTGCGTTGCCGCCAGCAATGCTCCGAAGTCCAAGTCATATCGAGCAGCAACTTCATGCCGACTCGAGCGGGACTTCACGTTCCTCCGAACGCCACGCGGCATAGGCCAAAGCTTGTTTGATATCGTCGGCGATCAGGTAGGGGTAGGTGGCGAGAATCTCTTGCTCGGAGTGACCGGTACCGCTCCGGCGACGATTTCCATGTGCAGGACTATATCAGAGCCAATTCAAATCGCCGCCCGATGCCACGCCACCGTAGGAACGGCTTCAGCCGCGATCTTCTCGTGCTAAATGCCCAGAATATTGACTATTGCGGGTAGGCTGTTTATTCGAGCCTAGCCCGACTATGGTAACAAGGCCCCTCAAAACCGCTTGTATGTCTAAAATATGCAAAGTATAGTGACGATATATTGGGAATATGTCTTTCTGGGGCTGCTTCATGAGGAAGTTTTTCGATCACACCGAGATTCTGAACGTCCTTCACGGGTTCAACCCCTGGTGGAGCGGGCGGTCTTATGCCGTGCCGTCATTCCGGCGGCTTGCCTACGGCGCCTGCCGCGCCTACCTGGACAACCCGGATCTGCGCCGCGCGATCTTGCTTTCCGGCCCGCGGCGCGTGGGAAAAACCACGCTGCTGCAACAGCTCGCGGAACGGTTGATGCACGAAGGTGCCGACCCCAAGAGCGTACTCTATCTCAGCCTTGACCACCCTTTGCTGAAATTGCTCACCCTGCGCGACATCTTGGCGCTCTACCACGCCCACATCCATCCCGAAGGAAAGCCGGCACTGCTCCTGCTCGATGAAGTCCAATACGCCGGCGGTTGGGAAACGGAAGTCAAACTCCTTGTCGATCACCAACCCACATACCGCATCGTCGCCACCGGCTCGGCCAGCGTCGTGCATAAAGAAAAACTCGCGGAAAGCGGCGTGGGCCGTTGGATCACCATCCCCGTGCCGACGCTCTCGTTCTATGAGTTCGTTCACATCCGCAATGAAACCGTGCCCGACATTCCGGCCAGTCTGCGGCCCACGGATCTCTTCACTGCACCGGATGCAGACCGCCTGCGAATCGCCGCGCAATTGCGACCGCTGCTGCCGCTGTTCAATCGTTATCTGCTCACCGGCGGATTTCCCGAGACGGCGCGCCAGGACGATATCGCGCTTTGCCAGCGCCTGTTGCGCGAAGACGTCGTCGAGCGCGTGCTAAAACGCGATATGACAGCATTATTCGGCGTGCGCAACGTCAACGATCTGGAACGCCTGTTCATTTACCTGTGCCTGCACACCGGAGGCATCCTGGCGCACAACACGGTCGCACGAGACCTGGAAACCTCCGCCGCGACCGTCGGCAATCACCTTGATCTACTGCGCGCCGCCAATCTCGTCTACTGCCTGCCGCCCGTCGCCATCAGCGGCAAGAAGGTGCTGCGCGCCCGCAACAAGTACTATCTGGTCGATGCCGCGCTGCGCAACGCCGTCCTTCTGCGCGGCGAAGAAGTTCTCGCCAATGCCGACGACATGGGCATGATCGTGGAGACGACCGTGCTGCGACACCTCTATGCCTACCACTATCGCGATACTCCCCAGATCACCTACTGGCGCGATGCCGTGACCGACAAGGAGGTGGACATAATCGTCAAAAGCCCGGCATACCATTTTGCTTTCGAGATCAAGTACCGCGAAAAAGCCCAAGTCGAAGCCAAAGGAGGCCTCGCCCTCTACTGCAATGCCGAAAAACTCAAGCAGGCCTACATCGTCACCAAACAGGACACAGACTTCGGCGTGACGGACCTGCCGGGGGTGCCGACACGCTTCCTCAAGGTGCCGGCGCACATCCTGTGCTATCTGCTGGGACAAGCGGAACGGCTGCTGTGGAAGTGATACGCAACCGCTTCACGCCGCGCTACAATTCCCCATGGCCGACTCAAAACTCGACAAAATCATCGCCGAAACCCGCCGCCGCCAAGACGAGCGGGCCAATTCGTATCGCGAACGCGCTCTGAAACTCTACCCCTGGATCTGCGGCCGCTGCGCCCGCGAGTTCACCCGCCAAAACGTCCACGAACTCACCGTCCATCATCGCGATCACAACCACGACAACAATCCGGAAGACGGCAGCAATTGGGAGTTGCTGTGCGTCTATTGCCATGACAATGAACACCAGCGGCAGCTCTATGCCACGGGCGTGTTGAAGGAAGACAAAAAACACGGCGCCGCCACCTTCAATCCCTTCGCGGATCTGAAGGAACGACTCGACAAAAAAAAGTGACGGCTTATCCGCATTAGCTGGGGAGATTGCCCTTGCGTTTGCGGAGATTACCGCCCATAATCTCCGCATAGCATGCGGAGATTGAACATGTATATCTGGGAACTGCCCGGCTGGCCCGCGTTCACGTGGGATGAGCGGCAGCTGGCAAACACCCTTAGTCACGTGTCACGGGAACAGGGGCGCCTACTCGGCAAAATGGACGGGTTGGGCTTCAGTTTGCGTAATGAAGCCCACCTCCGCGTGCTAACCGAAGATGTCGTCAAGTCCGGCGAAATTGAAGGCGAGAGCCTCCCCCGCGATCAAGTCCGTTCGTCCATCGCACGGCGGCTCGGTATCGATGCCGGGGGCCTGGTGCCGTCCGACCGCAATGTTGAGGGCGTGGTCGAAATGATGTTGGACGCCACCGGCAGCTATGACACCGCACTCACCAAAGAGCGGCTGTTTGGCTGGCACGCGGCGCTGTTTCCAACCGGTCGAAGCGGCATGACCAAGATTATCGTGGGAAACTGGCGCGCTGACAGCACGGGCCCCATGCAAGTTGTATCAGGGCCCATCGGCCGCGAGAAGGTGCACTACCAAGCGCCACCGGCGGCTCGCGTCTCCAGAGAAATGACTGCGTTTCTACGCTGGTTTGAAAAACCGGGCGACGCCGATCCTCTTCTCATCGCCGGCCTCGCGCATTTGTGGTTCGTAACGATTCACCCCTTCGACGACGGCAACGGCCGTATCGCGCGCGCCATCGCTGACATGGCGCTCGCGCGCTCCGAGAGAACAGGCCAGCGCTATTACAGCATGTCCGCCCAAATCCGCCGCGACAACAAAGCGTATTACGATCTGTTGGAAAGAACGCAGAAAGGCACGCTGGACATCACACCCTGGCAAGACTGGTTCCTGAATTGTCTTTTGCGCGCCATCG
>JAKACW010000060.1 GCA_021821045.1 Pseudomonadota bacterium | reverse complement strand
ATGCCGGGGAGCGAAGTAGCGGGAAGTTATCGCGGTAAGAAACCGCTGGCCCGTCCGTTGTGGGAGCGGATCATTCCGCGATATGAATTGGCAGTGCCGACTATTCAGGCGAAGAATCGCGGTAGGAAACCGCTCCCACCGTGTTGCACTGTCTAATGTGGGAGCGGATCATTCCGCGATGCTGTGCCCGACGCGCCTCGGAACCCCTAACTAATTCACTGCCGTATCGCCCGCGCCCTTCTTGCTCTTTCCCTTGGCCAACATCTCCTTGGCATGGGCGCGGGTCTGCTTGGTAATTTCCACGCCGCCCAGCATGCGGGCGAGTTCCTCGTGGCGGGCCGCATCGCTGAGCGTATCCAGTTGGGTATGCGTCTGCCCGTCGCTGACGCGTTTGGACACTTTCAAGTGTTGATGCCCGAGGGCGGCGATCTGCGGCGAATGGGTGACGCAGAACACCTGATGGGATTGACCCAGCGTACGCATGAGCTGGCCGATGGTTTCGGCGATGCCGCCGCCGACACCCGTATCCACCTCATCGAATATCAGCGTCGAAATTTCGCTTACGGCGGCGCTGGCGACGGCGATGGCCAGGCTGATGCGGGCCAATTCGCCGCCGGAGGCGACTTTATCCAGTGGCGCAGGGGGATGCCCCGGATTGCTGGTAACCAGAAACTCGGCTGTTTCGTCGCCCCACGGCTGGGGAACGCCCTGGGGTGACTTGAGCAACTCGATGACAAATTTGCCGTGGGGCATGCCTAGCTTGTGCAACAACGCTTCAATGTCCCGGACGAGGGCGGTCGCCGTTTTCTTGCGTTGCGCCGTCAGCGTTTTCGCGACTGCGCGGTAACCGGCCTCGGCGTCCTGCAGGCGCTGTTGCGCGCCGGCGAGGTGTTCGTCGGCGTGGGTCAGTTCGCGCAGTTCCGCTTGCAGCCGCCGATGCAGCTCGGGCAGTTGATCGTCGGCCACGCGATGCTTGCGGGCCAAGTGATAGATGGCGCTCAGACGCTCTTCGACCCATTTCAATCGCTCGGGGTCGAGTCCTTCGCTGTCGGTGTAACGGCGCAATGCGCTGGCGGCCTCCTGCAGTTGGATTTGCGATTCATCCAACAGCCGAGCGATGGGCGCCAGCCGCTCGTCGAGCCGCGCGCCGTCGGTCAATGCGCGATGCAAATGGCTCAACGCGCCGAGCACCGCGCCATCTGCGTCACCGTCGAGTCCGTCTTGGGTCTGCTGAGCAATGCGCATGAGCTCCTCGCCGTGAGCCAGCCGGCGCTGCTCCTCTTCGAGTTGCGCGATCTCGCCCTCGCCAAGCTCCAGCGCGTCGAGTTCGTTGACCTGAAACTGCAGCGCGTCCATTCGCGCCGTGCGCTCGGAAGCGATGCGTGTCAATCGTTCCATATCGTCATTGGCTTGTCGCCATGTCCCGTACGCCGCGGCGACTTTTTCGGTGATCCCCGTCAAATTGCCGTAACGGTCCAGCAACTCCCGTTGCACCGCGCTTTTGAGCAGGGAATAGTGCGCGTGTTGGCCGTGGACATCGAGCAACTGTTCGCCCGCTTCCTTGAGCAGTTGTACCGTCACGGGTTGGCCGTTGATGTAAGCGCGGGTGCGCCCTTCGTTGCCCACGACACGGCGCAGCGCGGCGAAGCCGTCGTCGCCCAAATCCCGTTCCCGCAGCCAGGCCCGCAGGGGGTGGTGTTCCGCGAGCACGAATTCGGCGCATATGTCCGCCCGTTCGGCGCCGGGGCGCACGGTCGACGTGTCGGCGCGATCGCCCAAAGCCAAGCCGATGGCGTCGATGATGATGGATTTGCCGGCACCCGTTTCCCCGGTGAGCACGGAAAACCCCGGCAGCAGATCCAGATCCAATTGGTCGATGAGCGCGAAGTCGGAAATACGCAATCGGGTCAGCATAGGGCTCTCACGGCGCGGCGATGAGGCAAGAATAATGATTTTCCGGCCATCTGGCAAAGCGGGTTAACACCGGGCTGTGGGAGCAATTTCCTACCGCGATGGGGCGTTGGCTCAATCGCGGAATAATCCGCTCCCACGGGATCGGGCATAGTAAGGTCGGCCCAAAGTGGTGGGAGCGGTTTCTTGCCGCGATTCGTGCTCTACCCCCAGCGCAGCTTGGCCCGCAGCATCTGAAAGTGATCGTGATCCGCCGGGTGGATGAGTTTGATTGACTTTTCTTTCTTGCGGATCTGGATGTGATCCCGTTGCAGCAGGGAAATGTTGATCTGGCCGTCACACGCCAATTGGGCATGATCGTTGTTGCAATCGTTAAGGACCAGAGTGATGTGGCTGCCGCCGTTGACCACGATCGGCCGATTGCTCAGCGTGTGGGGACAGATCGGCACCAACACAATGGCGTCGAGGGTCGGTAGCATCAACGGCCCGCCTCCCGACAGTGCATAGGCGGTCGATCCGGTCGGCGTCGACACCACCAAGCCGTCGGAGCGCTGGCTGTTGACGAATTGGTCGTTGATGTAGGTGTCGAATTCGATCATGCGCGCCATATTCCATTTCTGGAGGATGACGTCATTGAACGCGTTGCCCTCGGCAATGGTTTCGCCCTCCCGCAACAGGCTGGCGTGGAGCAAGAAACGCTCTTCAAGCAGGTATTCGCCGCGCTCGAGAATCTCCGTCATACGCTCGGTCAATTCGTCGGGGGAGATGTCCGCGAGGAAGCCCAGGCGGCCCTGGTTGACGCCCACCAACGGAATATCGAAATCGCACAGCGTTCGAGCCGCGTTTAAGATGGTGCCGTCGCCGCCGACCACAATGGCCAGATCGCAATGCTGTCCGATGTAATGGTGATCGGCCACTTCGACCTCGGCGCCGCCGGCATACTGCGAGGCACTCTCATTCACTACGACGGTTTTGCCCCGGTCGAGGAGGAATCGAACCAGCACACTTACGGTGTGGCTAATGGCGGGGGCGTCGTATTTTCCGATGATCCCTATGGTGTTGAAAACGTACTGCATGCGCTCCCCAATCATTTTTGTGTGCGACCGCTTAGCATGTCGACCCTCCGCCATTGTTCCTAAACCGATTTAGGCGCCGGCACGCGCGAAAATCTGCCGTCGCGCGTTGCCACTCTTCAATTAGCACTCTAATATAACGAGTGCTAGACGGTGGTCCCAGACCTATGCTACTGCGATTAGGGCGGCCTGTGAATTAACGCGGAGAGTTGAATACCACATACGATGGCAAGAAAAAAGTCACCTACCAGCGGCGGCGAGATCAAGCTGAACGAGCGCGCCCAGCGCTTGCTGAAAACCCTCGTCGAGCAATACATTCGCGATGGCCAACCCGTGGGGTCGAAAACCCTGTCGCGAGATGCCGGGCTGGATGTGAGTTCGGCCACCATCCGCAATGTGATGAGTCAACTGGAGGCCTTGGGACTGGTGACGTCGCCGCACACGTCGGCGGGGCGCATTCCTACGGCCAAGGGCTACCGTGTATTCATCGACAGCCTATTGCTGTACAAGGCGCCGGGGCCGAAGGAGCTGGCCAAGTTAAAGTCCGTGTTGGAGCAGGGCTCGAGCATTTCCGAGCTGATGGAGTCGGTGACGGCGACCCTGTCGGAAGTGACCCAAATGGCCGGCGTGGTGCTGGTGCCGCGACGCGATTACACCACCCTCAAACGCATCGAATTTCTGCGTCTGGAGCCGCGGCGCGTGCTGGCCATCCTCGTCATCAATGAAAAGGAGATTCAGAACCGCGTCATCGACACGGTACGCGAATTCAGCCAATCCGAGCTGCAGCAGGCGGCGAATTATTTGAACACTATCTTCGCGGGTAAGGACATGGGCGACGTGCGCCGCGCTGTGTTGGAGGAGATGCGACGCGCCAAGGAACAAGTGAACGTGTTGATGCAAACCGCCATCGAAATGGCCGGCCAAGTGTTCGATCGGCAGAAGAACGAAACCGACGTCGTGCTGGCGGGGCAGACCAACCTGATGCATTTTGCGGAACTGTCCAATCTTGATAAACTGCGCAAACTTTTCCAAGCATTCAACGAGAAACGAGATATTTTGCACTTGCTGGACGAGTGTCTGGTGGCGCGCAGCATCCAGGTTTTCGTTGGTGAGGAGTCGGGCTTCCAGGCGTTCGACGATCTGAGCGTGGTGACCGCGCCGTACGCGGTCCATGGCCGCGTGCTTGGCGTGCTCGGGGTTATCGGCCCGACCCGCATGGCATACGACAAAGTCATTCCGTTGGTCGATGTGACCGCGAAAATGTTGGGTTCGCTCTTGAATTCCGAGCACGGCGACCCCACCGACGAACAGTCATGAATTGAGCAAAGAGGGAAGAGATGGCAGACAAACAAACGGCTAAACCCGACATCCACATCGGCTCCGCCGAGGTGGAGAACGATCAATCCGAGGTCAGCAACGCCGATTTGGACGCGGCCGCGGCAAGCGATTGGGCGGAAGAACAGGCGCCCACGTACGAAGATCTGCAAGCGGCGCTGACCGAAGCGCACCGTATTTCGGATGATTTCAACGAGCGGCTGTTGCGGACCCAGGCCGAAATGGAAAACCTGCGCCGACGGACCGAGCGGGAGCTGGAGAACGCGCACAAGTACGCCCTGGAACGCATCGCCGGCGACTTGCTGGCCGTGCGCGATAGCTTGGAAATGGGCTTGGACGCCGCCGGAAAACCGGGTGTCGAAGTGGCGGCGCTGAGCGAAGGGATGACGCTTACTCTCAAGCAGCTCGCGTCGGTCATGGACAAGAACGGGATCAAGGAAATCAATCCGATAAACGAAAAATTTAACCCGGAACTTCACCAAGCGATGACCGTGCAGGAATCGGCCTCGGTCGAACCGAATACAGTGCTGACGGTGTTCCAAAAGGGCTACACCCTGAACGAGCGCCTGCTGCGTCCGGCCATGGTGGTGGTATCCAAGGCAGCACCCCAAACCGGATCCGGCGGAGGGGACAGGGATGCGGGAAAAGTCGACGAAATGGCTTGAAATCCGGCGGCTTCGCCCCCATCAACTGGGCTACGGCGCGAGCCAAAATTGAACTAGATTCAGCAAAGAATTAATAACGTATTGATTTAATATGGAGAATTTGCGCAATGGGTAAAATTATCGGGATCGACCTCGGAACCACAAACTCCTGTGTGGCGGTTTTGGAAGGTACAAAACCTCGGGTCATCGAGAACAGCGAAGGCGATCGTACCACGCCTTCCATCGTGGCCTATGCCGACGATGGCGAAGTGCTGGTGGGCAAAGCCGCTAAACGTCAGGCTGTCACTAACCCGACCAACACCCTGTTCGCCATCAAGCGCTTGATCGGGCGCCGCTTCACCGACGACGTCGTCCAGAAGGACATCAAGATGGTGCCTTACAAGATCTCGGCGGCGGACAATGGCGACGCCTGGGTCGAGGTCAAGGGCAAGAAGCTGGCGCCGCCGGAAATCTCCGCGCGCGTGCTGATGAAGATGAAGAAAACCGCCGAGGATTTTCTCGGCGAGCCGGTGACCGAAGCAGTCATCACCGTGCCGGCCTATTTCAACGATTCGCAGCGCCAGGCCACCAAAGACGCCGGGCGCATCGCCGGCTTGGAAGTCAAGCGCATCATCAACGAGCCGACCGCGGCCGCGTTGGCCTACGGTTTGGATAAGAAGCGGGGCGACGCCAAGATCGCGGTGTATGACTTGGGCGGCGGCACGTTCGATATTTCCATCATTGAAATCGCGGAAGTCGACGGCGAACACCAGTTCGAGGTGCTCTCCACCAACGGCGACACGTTCCTTGGCGGCGAAGATTTCGACATGCGCATCATCGATTACATCGCCGGCGAGTTCAAAAAGGACTCGGGCGTGGACCTGCACAACGATCCCCTGGCGCTGCAGCGGCTTAAGGAAGCGGCGGAGAAGGCCAAGATCGAGTTGTCTTCGGCCCAGCAAACGGAAATCAATCTGCCGTACATCACGGCCGATGCCTCCGGTCCGAAACACTTGAACCTGAAGCTCACCCGCGCCAAGTTGGAATCGCTGGTGGAAGATCTCATCAATCGCACCATCGAGCCCTGCCGCATTGCGTTGAAAGACGCGGGGCTGAGCGCGGCGCAGGTGACGGAGGTCATCCTGGTGGGCGGCCAAACCCGCATGCCCAAGGTGCAGGACCGAGTAAAAGAGTTCTTCGGCAAAGAGCCGCGCAAAGACGTCAATCCGGATGAAGCCGTTGCGGTTGGCGCGGCGATTCAGGCCGGCGTGTTGGGCGGCCAGGTCAAGGACGTGCTGCTGCTCGACGTTACCCCGTTGTCCCTGGGTATCGAAACCCTCGGCGGGGTGATGACCAAGTTGATCGAAAAGAACACCACCATACCGACCAAGGCCACCCAAGTGTTCTCCACCGCGGAGGACAACCAAACGGCGGTGACGGTGCATGTGTTGCAGGGCGAGCGCGAAATGGCGTCGGCTAACAAATCGCTGGGTCGCTTCGACTTGCAGGACATCCCGCCAGCGCCGCGCGGCATGCCGCAGATCGAAGTCATGTTCGACATTGACGCCAACGGCATTTTGAACGTGTCGGCGAAGGACAAAGCCACCGGCAAACAGCAGTCCATCGTGATCAAGGCGTCCAGCGGCTTGAACGACGATGAAATCCAACGCATGGTGCGTGACGCCGAAGCGCATAAGGCGGAAGATCAGAAATTCCACGAGATGGTCACCGCGCGCAATCAGGCTGACAACATCATCCACGCGACGGAGAAATCGATCCGCGATTTCGGTGACAAAGTATCGGCGGATGAAAAGACCAAGATCAACGCCGCTATCGAAGCGTTGAAGGCGGTCATGAAGGGCGACGACAAAACCGCCATCGAAACCAAAACCCGCGATTTGGCGGAGCTGTCAGGCAAGATCGCCGAGCGCATGTATCAGCAAGGTCAAGGCGGCGGCGGAGCGGGTGGCGGCCCAACCGGCGGCGCGGGTGGTGGCGAAGCCAAAGCCGAAGCCGGAAAGGCGGCCGAGGATGTGGTCGACGCGGAATTCGAGGAAGTGAAGGAAGAAGGACGCAAGCGTTAATTGCGGCAGGAGATGAAGCAAGAGAAGGCGACAGGCGTTGATGCAAATGCCTGGCGCCTTTTCGCTGTTGTGGCTGTGATCCCAGTCGTGGGAGCGAATCATTTCGCGATTGAGTTTGCAGCGGCGATGAAACAGACGAAGAATCGCGGTAGGAAACCGCTCCCACGAGACTAACCGGTCAAGCGTTAAAACCTGAATTGAGCACGATGACAAAACGAGACTATTACGAAATCCTCGGCGTGGCGCGCAACGCCAGCGAAGATGAGCTGAAGAAATCCTATCGCCGCCTGGCGATGAAGTACCATCCCGACCGCAACCCCGGCGACGCCGAGGCCGAAGCCAACTTCAAGGAAGCCAAAGAGGCTTACGAAATTCTTTCCGACGCCCGCAAGCGCGCCGCCTACGATCAATTCGGCCATGCCGGCGTCGATCCCAGCGCGGGCGCCGGGGCCGGCTTCGGCAGCGGCGCCAGTTTCAGCGATATTTTCGGCGATGTCTTCGGCGATATCTTCGGTGTCGGCCGCGGCGGTCCGGGCGGGCGCAACGTGCGCGGCGCGGACCTGCGTTACAACCTCGAACTCAGTCTCGAAGAAGCGGTGCACGGCACCACGGTCAAGATCCGCGTGCCCACCATGGTGCCTTGCGCCGAGTGCGAAGGCAGCGGCGCCAAGAAAGGCACCTCGCCCACGACGTGCACCACCTGCGGCGGCAGTGGTCAAGTGCGCATGCAACAAGGCTTCTTTAGCCTGCAACAAACCTGCCCGCGCTGTCGCGGCATGGGCAAGATCATCTCCAACCCGTGCACGAGTTGCTCCGGCCAAGGGCGGGTCCAAGAATACAAAACGTTGTCGGTGAAGATTCCGCCTGGCGTCGACAGCGGCGATCGCATCCGTTTGAGTGGCGAAGGCGAGGCCGGCGAGCACGGCGCACCGGCGGGCGATCTTTATGTCCACGTCAAAGTGCGGCCCCATGCCATCTTCACCCGCGAGGACAACAATCTCTTTTGCGAAGTGCCCATCAGCTTCTCGACGGCGGCGTTGGGCGGCGAATTAGACGTGCCCACCCTCGACGGCCGCGTCAAACTCAAGATCCCCCCCGAAACCCAAACCGGCCGCATGTTCCGCATGCGAGGCAAAGGCGTGCGCTCCGTCCACGGCGGCGAAATGGGCGACCTGTTGTGTCGCGTCTCGATCGAGACACCCGTCAACCTCAATAAGAAACAAAAAGAACTGTTCGCCCAACTCGAAGAGTCCATGCAGGAAGGCGGCAACAAACACAGCCCCCGTACCAGCGGCTGGTTCGACGGGGTGAAGAAGTTTTTCGAGGACATGAAGTTCTAGCTGTGGGAGCGAATTCCTTTCGCGATGCGTCGGCAGTCAAGCACGCCACCCATCGCGGTAGGAAACCGCTCCTACAAGAAGATTACCGGCCCAATGTGGGAGCGGTCTCCTACCGCGATTCTTCGCCTGACTCGATGACCCCGCCGATTCAATCGCGGAATGATCCGCTCCCACGAACAAGCGATTCTTCCCCCGACCATGTCGAAAATCTTTACAACTGTCTCTAAAATCAGCCCCCCAACCACAACCCCCATCTCCCCGCAACTCCCCCTGACAAAATTAATTCCCTTGCCCCACGAAAATCCAGTTGGCTAAAATTGCGCCACCACATCTCACGGACGACCGCCCAAACCTCTGGGCACCTTGTGGTCCGATTCTTCACCGGCCCGTAGGAGCGGTTTCAACCGCGATATTTTCGCCAGCGCGCTGGCCCTATGGTATGCACGGTCTCGATAACAAGAACGGTTAGCGCAGACGGACGCTGCGCGGGAGAGAGAGGGCATCGGGAACCCGTGTGGTTCCCTACTGAGAACAACACATGCCCCACGTGGCCGTCCCCCGTCCAGCAACCGATACCGGACTGGAGTGCTTGGTTTTAGTCGCCCGTTTTCACGATCTCGCCGTTGACGCAGCGGGCTTGCGCCATCATTTCGGGCTGCAAGGAAAGCCTCTCGACGAAACGACGCTGCTGCGCGCCGCCCGTCATGTGGGCCTCAAGGCCAAGGCCAAATCCAGCTTCTGGGAGCAATTGCGCAAGACGCCGCTGCCGGCCCTGGCCCGTCACAGCGACGGCCACTACTTCGTCGTCGCCAAGTTCGATGAGACCAACAACAAAGTCCTGATCCACGATCCGCTCGAGAAACGCCCCCTGGCGCTGCCCAAAGCATTGTTCGAGCAGGGCTGGGATGGCCGGCTGATTCTGTTCACCCGCCGCGCCACCTTGGACGCGGCCAAACGCCCGTTCAATTTCCGTTGGTTCGTGCCCGAGCTGCTCAAGTACCGTCACCTGTTCGGCGAAGTGCTGCTAGCGTCGTTTTTCATACAGATTCTTGCCCTGATCACGCCGCTGTTTTTCCAAGTGGTCATCGACAAAGTGCTGGTCCATCGCGGTTTGACCACTCTCGATGTGCTGGCGCTGGGTTTAGTCGTGGTGTCCGTGTTCGAAGTGGTGTTGAGCGGTTTGCGCACCTACCTCTATTCCCACACCGCGCAACGCGTCGACGTCGTCCTAGGCGCCCGCATCTTCGACCATCTGCTGCGTTTGCCGTTGCGCTATTTCGAAGCCCGCCGCACCGGCGACTCCGTGGCCCGGGTGCGCGAGTTGGAAAACATTCGCAATTTTCTCACCGGCTCGACCCTGACGTTGGTCATCGATCTGTTCTTCACCTTCGTTTTCCTCGGCGTGATGTATTACTACGCCCCCACCTTGACCTACATCGTGCTGGCGTCTATTCCCTGTTACGTGATCTTGTCCGTGGTGATCACGCCGATGCTCAAGGCCCGCGTCGATGAGAAATTCCAGCGCGGCGCGGAGAACCAAGCCTTCCTGGTCGAAACCGTCAGCGGCGTTGAGACCATCAAAGCCATGGCGGTGGAGCCCCAATTGCGCAACCGCTGGGAAGAGCAATTGGCGGGATATGTGAAGTCGTCGTTCTCGGCCCAGCACATCGGCAATATCGCCAGTCAGACTGCGGGGTTCATCAACAAAGTCGTCACCGTGGCGACCTTGTGGTTCGGCGCCCGCTTGGTGATCTCCGGCGAGCTTTCCGTGGGGCAGTTAATCGCGTTTAATATGCTGGCATCGCGTGTGAGTAGTCCGGTGTTGCGATTGACCCAACTGTGGCAGGACTTTCAACAGGCGCGCATCTCGGTGGAACGTTTGGGCGACATCCTCAACACGCCGGCCGAACCGGGTTACAACCCCAATCGCGCCACCTTGCCCGCATTGCAGGGTCGCATCCAGTTCGACAACGTCACCTTCCGCTATCGCAGCGATGGCTCGGAAACTCTGTGCCGCGTTTCCCTCGACATCCAACCCGGCGAAGTCATCGGTCTGGTCGGCCGTTCCGGATCGGGAAAGAGCACGCTGACCAAGTTGGTGCAGCGCCTTTACGTCCCCGAGAGCGGCCGCGTTCTAGTGGACGGCGTCGACCTCGCTTTAGTTGAACCGGCCTGGCTGCGCCGCCAAGTGGGCGTGGTGCTGCAAGAGAACGTGCTATTTAACCGCAGCGTGCGCGAGAACATCGCCCTGGCCGATCCCGCCATGCCCATGGACCACGTCATCGCCGCCGCCAAGTTAGCCGGCGCCCACGAATTCATTCTTGAATTGCCCGAAGGCTACGACACCCTAGTAGGCGAGCGGGGCGGGCGCCTCTCCGGCGGCCAACGCCAACGCATCGCCATCGCCCGCGCCCTGGCCACCGATCCGAAGATTTTGATCTTCGACGAAGCCACCTCGGCCTTGGACTACGAATCGGAACGCATCATCCAAGACAACCTGCGCGCCATCTGCCACAACCGCACCGTGCTCATCATCGCCCATCGCCTCAGCACCGTGCGCAACGCCGACCGCATCATCGTGCTCGACAAAGGCGAAATCGTCGAACAGGGCAGCCATGATGCACTGCTCGCCAAGAACGGCGCCTACGCCAGCCTACATCGCTATCAAACCGGCGAGTGGAATCGCGAAAGGAATTCGCTCCCACAGCAAGAACACCAATCCGCTGTGGGATCGCCTTCCCCTGGGGCGTCACCTTCTTGTGTGGGAGCGGTTTCCTACCGCGATTCTTCCCGCGATTCTTCAACAACAAGCACACAAATATGAAGCACTACCTCGAACACCAATTCCTCCCCGCCGCCCTGGAAGTCCAGGCCACGCCGCCATCGCCCATCGGCCGCATCATCACCTGGTCCATCGTGGCACTCGTCGCCCTCGCTATCGCCTGGGCCTGCTGGGGCAAGATGGACATCGTGGTCGTCGCCCAAGGCAAAGTGATTCCCAGCGATCGCGTCAAAACCATTCAGCCCCTGGAGATCGGCGTCGTCAGCCAGATCTACGTCCACGAAGGACTCACAGTGCGCGCCGGCGACGTACTGCTCGACCTCGACGCCACCCAAACCCGCGCCGACACCGAACGTCTCCAACGCGAACGCCTCGACACGGAACTGGAACTCATCCGCCTCGATGCCTTGGCCAAAGCGGATGTCGCGGCGGACAAAACGCCCGTACTGCGCCTGCCCAAAGACCTCGATCCCGCGCTCGCCACCCTGCAGCGCAAATGGTTCGACAGCGAATGGCAAGAGCGCCGCGCCAAACTGGCCGCTCTCGACCAAGACGCCGCCAGCCGGCACGCCGAACGCGCCTCCACCGCGGCCCAAGTCGACAAACTGGAAAACACGCTGCCCTTGATCACCCGCCGCGCCGAGAACTTCAAACGCCTCGCCGAACAAAAACTAGCGCCCGAGCAGCAATACCTGGAGTTGGAACAAACCCGCATCGAAACCGAGCGCGACCTCACCAGCTTCCGCCACCAGCTCACCCAACTCGACGCCACCATCGCCGGCCTGGCCCAACAACGCCAAGGCGTCATCTCCGAATACGCCCGCGACATAGCCCAACGCCAAGTCGAAGCCGAACGCAAACGCGACGCCCTGGACAAGGAACTGACGAAGTCCGGCCAGCGCACCAAACTGCAACAACTCATCGCCCCCGTCGATGGTGTGGTGCAGCAACTGGCCGTCCACACCGTCGGCGGCGTCGTGACGCCCGCCCAACCGCTGATGGTCATTGTCCCGGTGGAAGACGAACTGGAAATCGAAGCCTTCATCGCCAACAAGGACATCGGCTTTGTCGAAGCCGACCAAGTGGCGGAAGTGAAAGTCGAAGCGTTTCCGTTTACGAAGTACGGCACGTTGAATGCCACGTTGAAGCATGTTTCGTATGACGCTGTCGCCGATGAGAAGCAAGGCTTGCTGTTCGCGACGCGTGTTGCGTTAGAGAACGCGGTGATTCGTGTGGAAGACAAGTTGATTCGCTTGACGCCCGGCATGGCGGTGACAGTGGAAGTGAAGACCGGGACGCGGCGGGTGATCGAGTATTTTCTGAGTCCGCTGATGCAGTATGTGGATGAGAGTGGGAGGGAGAGGTAGGTAGAGCATTTCCCGATTTGGAATGGAGTGCGATGTCGCACGGGAAATGGGATTTAGGACGAAATTGTACCGCGAGTGACCTTGCATTTGAGCTCGCTTTCGAATGTGAGGCCAGGGACACAAGGGTGTCGAATCGGCGTGTGAACATGGGAGAACGCGATGAACCTCTGGAAATTGTTGACGATCAATCGCTGGGAAGTTGTCCTGCATCGTTGGGCTTTGATTGGCAAGATTTTACTGATGTTCGTTGTGATCATCGCGCCCGCAAGCGCGCTTACGAAAGACGAGGAAGCTGTTCGAAAGGAAATCATGCTAAGAGCGCATGACATTCTTATTGCGAGTGGGCTTTGCGAAGACATGAATGCTTGTGCAAAGAAGGATCTGCTTTTTTTTGCTAGGAGGCGGCACGGCGCGAGCTTTCAGGTGTACGGCGTTCTCGATGCAAAGGTTGTCTCCTCTCTGGTGGAGCTCTTCCTGTCCTATTACACAAAACGCGAAGGAAGGTTTGCGATCGTAGTTAAATTTTACTCGGAGTCTCATCCCCAAGTGATGGGGCTCAAGCAGTTTTACACAGAACCATTCTTGGAAATCAATTTAGAGGGTGAAGGGCAATGAGCTATCTTGTTGAGGTGCGGGCGTACGCGGGATCACTCGACGGCGATCCCCCACACACGTTCTTCGTGCTAACGGGGCCAGATGGAATCGAACACGAGTGGGGATTCGGACCGGTCGACTCATTGAATGGGCCCGGGGTAGTCTATGAAGACTTTAAACACGCCTATCATCAGACGAGCGGTCCCATGGAGGTAAGCGAGGCTGAGTATCTTCGGCTCCAAGAGTATATCCAGACTACGCAGGCGAATCCACCTCCCTATTCTATGTTTTACGGCTCACAATGCTCTACCTGGGCGGTCGAAGGACTTGCATACGCGGGAATTATCCCATACGAAGTTGCGCCAGACACCGCGCCGAGCAATCCTATCGTCGACTTTGTTGAATCTCTAGTCGTGAATCCCTGGACGCAGGTGGCCATTTTCGCAATCTACCACGCAATGCAGCAGGCCTTCGATGCATTCTTCTCCTCCTTCATCCGTCGCGACCCCCTCATCCTCGACCTCGACGGCGACGGCATCGAGACCATCGCCGAAGCCGGTTTCAACGGCGTGAAGTTCGATTACGAAGGCGATGGCATCAAAACACCCACCGGTTGGGTCGGTGCCGATGACGGTCTGCTTGTTCTCGACCGTAACGGCAACGGCAGCATCGACAACGGCGCCGAGTTGTTCAGCGATTACACGCCCATGGGCGATGGCACCTTGGCCCAGAACGGCATCGACGCTTTGCGCACGGTGGACAGCAATGCCGATGGCGTCATCAACGCCAGCGATACGCAATTCGCCAGTCTGCGCGTGTGGCGCGATGTGAATCAGGACGGCGTTAGCCAGTCCAGTGAGTTGTTCGCGCTGTCGCAACTGGGCATCACAGCCATCAACACCACTAATCCGACCCAAGGCCCCGGCGAACAACCCAACGGCAATGTCATTGAAGAAACTATCACCTATTCGAAGTCCGACGGCACGACCGGCGCGGTAGGCGAGGTGTGGTTCCGCGAGACCGCTTTGGCGGCAGAGTTTACCGATCAAGTCCCGCTCACGCTCGAAGCGCAGGCGTTGCCGAATTTGCAGGGCATGGGCATGGTCCGCGACCTGCGGGAAGCCATGAGTATCGGTGGCAGCGGGCGGTTGACCACGTTGGTGCAACAGTTCTCCGCCGCCACTACCGCTAGCGAACAAATGGCGTTGTTGGATGAAATCATCGACGCCTGGGCGGACACCTCACCCATGCGTGCTTTCGAAGGTGGGATTTATCTCACCAGCACGCCCAACGACGGCGAGTGGACGACCTTGATTAACGGCCAACCCACCGACCAAGTGGCGGTGAAGATTGGCCAGACCTTTGGAACCATAGGGCAGGTCAACCCCGACCAACAGCTGTGGGAGAACAAGCTCAATGCCCTGGAAAGGTTCAACGGCCGCTATTGGTTCAATTTGGAGAGGCAGACGAGTTTCGGCGGCATTCAGAACCAGCTCGTTGATGGGTCGGATGCAGAATTGGAGGTGTTTCAAAACGGACAACCGACCTCGGGAAACGGCATTGTCTCCTTTGCTTTGCACATCGATGCCTTCAGCATGGCGGCGTTGGACAAGAGCTACGACGTGTTGCGGGATTACGTTTACCAAGGCCTCGCAATGCAAACGCGCTTGGCGCCGTACTACGACGCCATCGGCGTGGTGGTAACCCCGGGCGGTTTGAAACTGGATTTCAGCGGCGTTGAAGCGCACTTCGATGCGCAGTATGCGGTTGATTCGACGAAAGCGATCGTTGATTTGGCGGAGTTGATGAAGTTTAGTGGTCAAGAATTGCTTAATGCCGGTTGGGATGGGACTTCGATTCTGGTAGATAAGTTGCGAACCACGGAATGGTTGCCGGAACTCGTCAACGCCTTACAGCTTTCCGGTTTTACGGTACAGGATGCCGCCGCAGGGGCATTGGTGAAGTCCGAGTTGAACGACGTCATGTTCGGTACGGCCGCGGCCGAAACTGTTTACGGTGGCGAGGGCGGGGATATTTTGCTCGGCCAAGACGGCAGCGACACGTTGATCGGGGAAGCAGGTGATGACGTGCTGTATGGCGGTGCGGGCGATGACACGTTGTATGGTGGCGACGGTGATGACATCCTTGATGGCGGCGCGGGTGATGACTGGCTGGAAGCCCACGAGGGAACGGATACCTTTGTTTTCGGTCGCGGCTACGGCATGGACACCATTCAGAACTTTAGTACCTGGGACGGGCGCACGTACAAACCGTCGCCGGAGATGAAGAAGATATTGGTGTTGAATGATCTGACGGTCAGCGACGTGCACTTCGTGCGCACGAGCAGTCATCTTGATGTATTCATCAACGACACCGGCGAGCGGATTCGAGTTAATGATCAATTCGATTACGGCTCGGGCCGAAAACCGCAGATCGATGAGGTGCGTTTTGCGGACGGCACGGTGTGGTACGACGCGGACATTCGGACGGCGGTGCTGACGCCAACCAGCGGCAACGACACGCTGGTGGGTTTCAGCAGCGACGATGCGATCTTCGGGGGAGACGGCAACGATAGCGTAAGCGGTGCCGATGGTAACGACACGCTGCACGGCGATGCTGGAAACGACACCGTCAACGGTGAAGCGGGCAACGACACCGTGTTCGGCGGCGCGGGTAACGACACGCTGTATGGCGGCACGGGTGATGACATCCTGGACGGCGGCGCCGGTGACGACTGGCTTGAGGCCCATGAAGGGACGGACACGTTCGTCTTTGGCCGTGGCTACGGCATGGACACGATCCAGAACTTCAGTAGTTGGAGCGGGGCGACCTACAAGCCCTCGCCGGAGATGAAGAAAATATTGATACTCCAGGAGCTGACGCCGGGCGAAGTGCACTTCGTGCGCACGAGCAGTCATCTTGATGTATTCATCAACGACACCGGCGAGCGGATTCGAGTTAATGATCAATTCGACTACGGCTCGGGTCGAAAGCCGCAGATCGACGAATTCCGTTTTGGCGACGGCGCTGTATGGACCGACCTTGACGTTATGGACGTAGCCAATCGGACGGTTGCTGGCGACAATGGCAATAATTCCCTAACCGGGACGGTCAATGACGACTTTGTCTACGGCCTGGGCGGTAACGACACCCTACAAGGCGGCGATGGCAATGACATCTATTCGTTCGACGCAGGTTTTGGTGCCGACGCCATTAACGATGCGGTGGGCGCCAACGTTGTGCGCTTCGGTTCGTCGATTGCGGTCTCTGACATCACCGCCGCGCGGGACGGGAACGATCTCGTACTCAACCATACCTCTGGCACCGATCAAATCCGAATCACGAGTTGGTATGCCACCACACCGCGGAATGTCGACCAGATAGAATTCGCCGACGGTACCGTTTGGACCGCGCAGGACATCGATGCACTGACGGGCACCATCATGGGCACATTGGGTAACGATGTACTGGACGGCAGTGCAAATGACGACCGCCTGTTCGGCCTCGAAGGGGATGACCAGTTGAACGGTTTGGGCGGGAACGACGCTCTGGACGGCGGCGCAGGCAACGACATCCTCGATGGCGGGACCGGCGCGGATGCCATGGCGGGCGGTGCGGGCGATGATACTTACATCGTCGACGATGCCGCTGATGCGATCACCGAAAGTGCTGGCGAAGGCACGGACACCGTGATCAGCAACCTGTCCTACAGCCTGGGCGCGAACCTTGAAAATCTCACTCTCACCGGCACGGCCAACCTCGCTGGCACGGGCAACGGATCGACCAACATGCTAACAGGCAATGACGGAGCCAACACCTTGGACGGCGGTGACGGTGACGACGTCTTGTTGGGCAACGGCGGCGTCGACAATCTGATCGGCGGCACTGGCAACGATCAATTACGCGGCGGTACCGGCAACGACACCCTGCAGGGCGGTGCGGGCAATGACCTGTATCTGTTCAGCTTGGGTGGTGGTGCCGACAGCGTGACGGAAACATCCGGCACCGACATCGTGCGTTTCGACGGGAGTGTCAGCGCGATCGACATCAACGTCACCCGATCCGGCGATGACTTGCGGTTGTCACACACTAACGGCGTTGATCGCGTCACGTTGGTCGGCTGGTTCACCTCAAGCGACAAACCGGCGGAGCAGGTCGAGTTCAGCGACGGCACGGTCTGGACGGCAGCGGATCTGACGCTTTTTGCCAGCGCCATCCGTGGCACCAGCGGCAACGACAGCCTTACGGGAACGTCGGGCGCGGACACGCTGTATGGTTTAGCCGGCAACGACACCCTCAGCGGTGGTGCCGGAGCGGATGCGATGTATGGCGGCACGGGCGACGACACCTACGTAGTCGATAACACTGGCGATACGGTGATCGAAAACGCCGAGGAAGGCACGGACACGGTGCAAACCAGCGTGACCTACACCTTGGCGGCTAATGTGGAGAACCTCACATTGACCGGCACGGCAGCCATCAACGGCACGGGCAACGCCCTTAACAACACCCTCACCGGAAACAGCGCCAATAACACCCTCACAGGTGATGCAGGCGATGACTACTTGGACGGAGGGACGGGCAACGACACCATGCGCGGCGGCACCGGCAACGACACCTATGTGGTGAACGTCTCCACCGATGTCATCACGGAGAACGCCAACGAAGGCATTGATACGGTGCTCAGTTCGGTCACGCTGACCATCGGCAACAACATCGAGAACCTCACTCTCACCGGCACCACGGCCATCAACGGCACGGGCAACACTCTCAACAACGTGTTGATCGGCAACAGCGCCAACAACACCCTGACGGGAAATGCCGGCGATGACGTGCTGGACGGCGGACTGGGAACGGACACCATGGTGGGCGGCGCGGGCAATGATAGTTACTACGTCAACGCTACCACCGATGTAGTGACCGAAGGCACCGGCGCAGGTACCGATACGGTCTACACCACGGTGACGTTGACCGCGGCGGCCAACGTCGAGAACTTGACGTTGCTGGGCACGGCCAACATCAACGCCACGGGCAACTCGCTGGCGAATGTGTTGGTGGGCAACAGCGGCAACAACACCCTCAACGGCGGCACCGGCAATGACACCATGCGCGGCGGTGCCGGCAACGATACGTATGTTGTCAATGCCACCGGCGATGTGGTGGTCGAAAACGCCAACGAAGGCATCGACACGGTGCAAAGCGCGGTGACGTACACGCTGGCGGCCAATGTGGAGAACATCACCCTCACGGGCACCAGCGGCATCGGGGCCACGGGGAATGACCTCGACAACGTGCTCACGGGCAATAGCGGTGCCAACACGCTGACCGGCGGAGCGGGCAACGATACCCTCAATGGTGGCACCGGCAGCGACACCATGCGCGGCGGTACCGGTAACGACACCTACGTGGTGAACGTCACCACCGACGTGGTGACCGAAAACGCCAACGAAGGCATCGACACGGTGCAAAGCGCGGTGACGCTGACCTTGGCGGCCAACGTGGAGAACCTGACCCTCACCGGCACCACGGCCATCAACGGCACGGGCAACACCCTCAACAACGTGTTGACTGGCAACAGTGCCAACAACATCCTCACTGGCAACGCCGGGGACGACTACCTCGACGGCGGCACGGGCAACGACACGATGCGCGGCGGTACGGGCAATGACACCTACGTCGTCAACGTCACCACCGACGTGGTGACGGAAAACGCCAACGAAGGCACCGACACGGTGATCAGCTCGGTCACGCTCACCTTGGCGGCCAACGTCGAGAACCTCACCTTGAGTGGCACCTCCGCCATCAACGCCACCGGCAATACGTTGAACAACGTGCTCACCGGCAACAGCGGCAACAACACGTTGAGCGGCGCGGCGGGCAACGACGTGCTGGACGGCGGCGCCGGAACCGACATCCTCGACGGCGGCGCAGGCGATGATACCTACGTCCTCGGCCGCGGTTACGGCACGGAACAAGTCAACCAGAACGACGGCACCGCCACCAACGACCTGGCCCAGTTCGGCGCCGACATCGACAAAGACCAACTGTGGCTCCGTCGCAGCGGCACCAACCTGGAAGTCAGCGTCATCGGCACCAACGACAAGCTCACCTTCAACAACTGGTACGGCGGCAGTCAGTATCACGTCGATTCCCTGCGCACCAGCGCCGGCGATGTATTGTTGGAGGCCCAAGTGCAACAGTTGGTCGACGCCATGGCGGCCTTCAGCCCGCCGCCGTTGGGGCAGTTGGATCTGACGGCCGAGCAGCAGGCGGCGTTGGAACCGGTAATAAGTTCGAGTTGGCAGAGCGCGGCGTAGGGAGCAACTCAACCATGCAGACGCGATGGCGAACCCATCGCGCCTGTTTTTTGTCGAACTAGCCGATGCGGTTCGTTGACGAGATGGTGAGTGTGAAGATGACTTGGAAGTGCAGAACGTCGGGCAACAGGGAGGTAAAGAGATGGTGAGAAATGTCAGTGCCATGGAGGCTCTCATTCGCGGCACAGCGGCGGTGATGTGCGGTGTGATCCTATTGAGTGGCAGCGCTGCGCGTGCCGAGTACATCGGTAACAACCCCGTCCCGATGCCCAACGAGGTGCAACGGAAGTGGGTGACACAAGAGATGCTGGACGCGGAGTGCTACATTGGCGCGGCGTCAGAGATTATTGAGTTATGTGTGCAAATTCTGGCGGCGCAATTGCCGCCGATAGACAACGCGAAGCGAGAGCATTTTGGCGAGTTCTACGACCCAGCGGGTTATCTGCGCTGTCGGCGGGACTCGATAAGGAGGGGGCAGAGGACGGACAGCTCCTGCGAATTTCGCCGCTTGCGCCGAGCGGAAAACCCAGAGTACTGGCCCTATCCGGACGTGCCGCCGCCGAAATGGCCGGATGCGCCGGACCCGCCAACATACAAGCCGGGCATGACCAGCGATGAGTACTTCGACGCGCTGTGCGCGAAGGAAGCGGGGGAGTTTATCTACAAGACAGTGGATGATGTTGAGGGGATTTATCAGATACGCCCGCGTGCTCGCGCGACCGACTACGAGATGCAAGATCGTTTCGTCATTGAGGACCCATTTGGATATATTTCCACCGGTTCGGTGACGGAGCCTCAAGATATCTGGGTACAGCCGTATGTTGGCGAATACAGATTCTTAGAAGTTCTTGATGGATCGAGTATCGGTCGGAAGAGTCAATTTACCCGCTACTTTCGAAATCGGGAAAAGACTCCAGCAAGAACGTACCCGAGTGCGCGTGACGGTAGGCCCGCATATGTCCCGTACATTGTCGACGACGCTCATGTGCCCAGCTTGTCGAGTCGGTACGGATTCACGTGGCGAGGTATATCCCGACCGGGGGACCGTTCTCTCGGAATTGCCGGTGGAGAATTGATCGTTGTGGATCTGGAAAACAACGAAATCTTGGCGCTGAGACGGGGTTTTGCACGAACCGGGCGAACCAGAAACGCCAAAGGCGGAGTCTGGTGGCTTAATGCGCAAACCTGCGAACAAACAAAGAGGGTTCTAAACGGGAAACCGCGAAAGATTATGGAGCACGATTTTGTCTACCGAGTATTAAAACCAGTCAAAACAATTAACACGAGTATAGAGGGTGGGAGAAGTGTCGAACAATAGCAGCGCATTCGAGACATGGTACGAATTCCTTTTGGCGCAAATGAGCGCTGAGAGCTACTTAGATCAATGGTTATTAGGGTCGAGAGCCTTATCCGAAGTCTTACAGAACGGAAATAACAACGAGGACGTGATTCGGGAAGAAGAATTCAAGGGCGCTACCCGGATGACAGCGGTTCAAGTCGCCCAATTTGAAACCAAGTGGGAAATTGTTGATCACCACGCGAACGATGCGTCTGGATTTTCGGCGACATTATTGCGCAGTAAGACAACGGGCGAGTTTACCCTTTCGTTCCGCAGTACGGAGTATCAGAACGAAGACAAAGGCGGCGACTGGAATCGCGACGGATCGCTCGGCGCAGATGGTCAAATCTTTGGGGACGGCTTTGCCGTGGGCCAGCTTGCGGCCATGGAGGCATACTACGCGCAGCTAAAGCAGGACGGGACGCTCCCGGTAGACGCAACTTTGAATGTGACAGGCTACAGTCTGGGTGGACACTTGGCGACGGTTTTTACCGAGTTGCACTCTGCAGAGGTAAATCACGCGTACCTTTTCAATGCCCCGGGTCGCGGAACGATTGTTCAAAGCGGTCAAGACGTGACGTCACCTCAAAAGATATCGGAGATGCTGGAAAGGTTCCATGCATTACTCTTGAATCCCGAATTGGGTACTATATTTCCGGGCGACTATTTGACGGAAGACTACCTCTACTCGATCGAAGCCGAGCACTTGGCTCCAAACTGGGACCCCTTCGCACCGGGCGCCGAGACCGACTACAGCCTCTACGGCCCTCTTGATCACCGCTATGACTGGGCGATGACTCGTTTGAGACGTGAGTACAACTTCGGCAGCAATCCTATATCGGATGCTGATCGCGGCGGGCTCTCGCCGGAAGCCCAAGCGAAGATCACTCAGCTTTTTGGGCGCGCAACTCACGACGACTACGAGTTGGTCGCGAACTCAAATACGCACGCTCCGGCGCAAAGTATCTTCATCGAGGATCAACCGGATATCTTTAATTGGGGCGGCATGTTCGGTTCCGACGGCGATTTCGGTACTACCCACAGCATTACGCTGATGGCCGATTCTCTGGCCCTGATGGTTGCTCTCAAAAAGGCGGATCCGTCTCTCACCCAGGAACAGATTGAGACGATTTTCGCGTCAGCGTCCAACCATCGTGGGCAGGGCGGCATTCTCGATGGGACGGGACGCGGCGAGGGAGATTCGCTGGAGAATGTCCTTGATGCTCTTTACCGCCTAACGTCTGGCGAGGTTTTGGAGACGCCCGTCGATTCCAACGCCGCCGGCTTCGGCAACATTGAAAATAGGGATGCGTACTACAATCGACTGGCTGATCTCGAGGCGTTCTTCGCGCAAGCGAACCGCCCTGCTCCTACGATTGTAGACATCCACGATCTCGACTCCGGGGAGCTCATCGACAAGGCTTCCCAGGATGATGCCGAGGGACTGGCCTATCGCTACGCGATTCGTGAGCTAAATGGGTTTGTGGTTTTGGGTGATGCGACACTCTATGACAAATTCAATGATCAAGGGCAGCTCGACCTCTACAATTCGGAAACAGACACGGGTGAAATCACTTGGGACTACTTGCGTGACCGGGCCGCGCTGTTGGAACGCAATCTATATTTTGGCACGCACAACTTCAATAGCGACTATGAGGCGAAGGTGAACCAAAGCGACGAAGCCTCGCCTACGAGCGTGCGCGACAACGCTTTTGTGAATGAGGGAGTCTACATTGAAGATCTGACCAGAGGGTATCGGGTTCGGCAGTTGGACTACAACGGCAACTTGGTCGATTACGCAACTGCAGATAATCACGTTTTCGGAAAGGATGTTCCTGCGCAATCGATCGCCGGGCACGCCGGCAACGACGATATTTTCGGAGGAATCGGTCAAGACAACATCGGCGGCGGCGCCGGCGATGATCACATCGAAGGCGGCATCGGAAACGACTATCTTTTTGGTGAAGCGGACGACGACACCCTCTTGGGCGGTCAAGGCGATGACCAACTGACCGGCGGTACCGGCAGCGATGTGCTCAAGGGCGGCCTAGGTATGGACACCTATCATTTTGCGACGGTCGACCTCGCTGACGGAGGTGTCGATGTCATCGATGACTTCGACGGCCAAGGCGTTATCAAAGTGGAAGGAAGCATTATCTCGGCAGACGGGGCCGAGCGCCTCGGACAAGGGCACTGGCGGCAGGGGAACGGTACGACCTTCACCTTTATCGATGCCGACACGCTGAAGATTGATGTGCAAGGGGCTGCTACCTCGATTCTTGTCAATGGCTGGTCAAACGGCGACTTTGGACTCGATTTGAATAGCGCCCCTGTCTCTTTGGACGTTGCCAAGCAGGACTTCAGGACAATTACCCGGGATTATGAAGCAATCGTTCAAGAAGCGTTGAGTCGCCCGCCCAATACAGCCGTCGGCGGAGATGAGGTGTGGTCCGGCAAAAGTCTTGAAACTTACCTTCAGCCGTCCTATGAACTATTGCTCGAAACCTACGGCGGAAGCGCCGGTATTTGGTTTGACTCCCACGACGTTAAGGTCGGTGAAGACCTTTCGACGTTGGCGTATGCACAACAGTTTGGCCGTAACGATGCCGATGGAGCCAACATATTAGGGTCCGAGAGAAACGATTTGATCATTGGTGAATCGGGTGGCGATACCTTGGTTGGTGGGGAGGGCCGCGACATCCTCGATGGAGGCAATGACGCTGACGAGCTACACGGTGACGCAGGCGACGATGTCCTCATCGGTGGAAGCGGGAACGATGTTTTGCATGGCGGCTTGGGCCGGGATGTGTTGAAAGGGGGCGAGGGATTTGACGAGTATCGGTTTGACTTAGAAGAGTTTCCCGAGGATCCGACGTATTTGTCACCCGCTTGGGAGGATTTTTTCGAACAGGGCACGGAAATCATCGAAGACGCTGACGGCAGCGGTTTCATTACGGTTGGGGGCGTTGTGCTCAATCCCCAATACATATTATTTGGCACGAGCACCACTAGATTTGCGGGAACGATTACGCCTGAACTTTACTACATTGCCGAGTGGTGGAACGTTGGATATGGCGGGCCGGCCAATGCACACGCAATGACGATTCGATTTCACGGCTCAGGTGACAGAAGTAAAGTGATCGTAATAAACGACTGGGACAACGGTGATCTTGGAATCTTTATTCCAGATTGGCCGGGGTGGGAGAAATACGAGGAATCCACCGTGGGAATCGTGACATACGGTGGTCGAGCCGTGTTTGGCGCCGTGGGTCCCGGCAATGACTACATCACATGCAATCCACACAATTCCGATCTCAACTACGCAGATGGGGTCTTTGGGCTGGGAGGCGATGATCAAGTATGGGGTGACGCGGGGGATGATGTGCTCGATGGCGGAGATGGCAATGACATATTGGTCGGCGGTTTCGGCCGTGACCAACTCGTTGGCGGATCGGGCGAGGATCAATTGTTCGGAGGTTTAGGGCCGGATTCGATACTCGGTGGCGACGGAAATGACGTTTTGGTCGGGGATGAAGGGACGGATTACCTGTGGGGTAATGCAGGGGATGATTATCTCCTGGGTGGTGCTGAAGCCGATGTTTTGGTTGGGGGTGTCGGCAATGACACTCTGGATGGTGATACCGGAAATGACCAGCTTTTCGGGGGCGAGGGCAGCGACACCATTTACGGATTCTTCGGGAACGACTCCCTAGTTGGTGGTGCCGGCGACGACTATCTGGATGGCGGAGCTGATGATGACTCCATCCAGGGTGGGGACGGTATTGACCGCTTAGAGGGATTCACCGGAAACGATTATTTGGATGGTGAGACAGGTGATGACGTCCTGTTGGGCGGCGACGGAGCTGACGACTTGTTCGGTGGCGCGGGCGCGGATGTATTGGACGGGAGCGAAGGTGACGACTACCTGGACGGGGACTCCGACAACGACGCACTATTCGGCGGCGATGGTCGTGACAAACTTATAGGAGGGCTCGGGAACGACTTCCTTTCAGGGGGTGGCGGAGATGATCGCTACTTTTTTGAACTCGGATGGGGCCACGATGTGATCGAGGAACTTTCCGGCACAGATTCTGTTGCGTTCGGAGTGGGCGTGCACCCAGTTGAATTCGACGTCGACCGCAATGGAAACGACGTTGTCCTAAACCACTCGGTGTCAGGCGACTCGATTGTTCTTCGTAACTGGTTCCAGTTGGTCGACGGTGTGCGGATTGAGCAGGTTTCTTTCGCGGATGGAACTGTCTGGAGTGCTGAGTCGATCAGTCAGCGGGCAGCTACAAGGCGCGGCACCGCGAACGATGATGAGATTTCGGGGCACGCTGAGAGCGATACGATCTACGGATTGCATGGCAACGATAAAGTGTGGGGTTTGGCGGGTAACGACCTTATTGCAGGCGGAGGCGGCGACGACCTTCTTGATGGCGGTGCGGGAAATGATCATCTCGTCGGCGATTCCGGGGCGGACGAAATTTATGGCGAGGAGGGCGATGACTTCATCGACGGCGGCGACGGCGCTGACTATCTCGACGGCTGGTATGGCAACGACACCATTCTTGGTGGCGCCGGTAACGACACCGTATACGGTGGCGAGGGCGACGACCTTCTTAACGGTGGGGTGGATAACGACCGACTGGACGGCTGGTACGGCAACGACACATTGATCGGGGGTAGCGGCGACGACGTTATTTACTCGGGCGTTGGCGCGGACACCGTGGATGGCGGTGACGGCAACGACCAAATCAGCGGCTGGGACGGTGACGACACCATTCGAGCCGGCGCCGGGGACGATTTTGTGATCGCCGGGTTTGAAAATGACGTGGTCCACGGCGACGCTGGAAATGACGAACTGTATGGCGAGGAAGGGGACGATGTTCTCGAAGGCGGCTTTGGCGACGATGCATTGTTTGGCCAGGCTGGCGACGATGTTTATGGCTTTAGCACCGGATTTGGACATGACATCGTGCAGGACAACGCGGGTGCCAACGTCATTCGCTTTGACGGCTCGGTCGTGGCAGCGGATATTGCGGTGGCCCGGGACGGAGACGACTTGTTGTTGAGTCACAGCAGAGGCGTCGATTCCGTGCGCGTTGCCGGTTGGTTTGTCGCTCCGGAAAACCGGGCAGTGTCCATTGAATTCGCGGATGGCACGCTTTGGAACGCTGGGGTCATTGATGCAATCCTCAATCCGGTCAATGTCATCGGAGGCACGGCGAGCGGAGATACGTTGTATGGGACTGCTGGACGGGACCAGATTAATGGTTATGCCGGCGCGGACACACTATTCGGCGATGCCGGAGACGACGTGATTGTCGGCGGCTTGGGCCGTGACACGCTGGGCGGTGGCGATGGTGACGACATCTTCCTGATCGACGGTTCAGACACCCAATACGACACCTTTAACGGCGGTGCAGGCAACGATGCCATTGTCGGCGGCGACGGCGATGATACGATCCGCTTGTATCGCTACCGCGACGCCGATGTGGTGGAGACCGTTGATGGCGGGGCGGGCTACAACGTCATTGCGGGGACCGCCAACGGCGA
>JAKACW010000059.1 GCA_021821045.1 Pseudomonadota bacterium | reverse complement strand
CAAGTCAGGCGAAGAATCGCGGTAGGAAACCGCTCCCACAGCAAAAGTTGCTCCCACAGGTTTAGATTCGGCGCTTTTGTGGGAGCGGATCATTCCGCGATTCGAATTGGCAGTGCCGTCAATTCAAGCGAAGAATCGCGGTAGGAAACCGCTCCCACAGCAAAAGTTGCTCCCACAAGTTTAGATCCGGCGCTTTTGTGGGAGCGGATCATTCCGCGATTCGAATTGGCAGTGCCGTCAATTCAAGCGAAGAATCGCGGTAGGAAACCGCTCCCACAGCAAAAGTCGCTCCCACAGGTTTAGATTCGGCGCTTTTGTGGGAGCGGATCATTCCGCGATTCGAATCGGCAGTGCCGTCAAGTCAGGCGAAGAATCGCGGTAGGAAACCGCTCCCACACCAAAAGTCGCTCCCACAGGTTTAGATTCGGCGCTTTTGTGGGAGCGGATCATTCCGCGATTCGAATTGGCAGTGCCGTCAATTCAAGCGAGGAATCTAAGCAGACAACGGAACTTGCGCGCTGAGGGAGTGTTTCAGCTCAGCGGCAAGGTAGTCGACTAGGATCCGAATGCGCGAGGGCATAAGTCGTGCGTGTTGGAACACCAAGTTTACCGGTATGGCAGGCTCTTCGAACTCCTCCAGCACGACGCTCAACGCGCCATTGCGCAGATACGGCATGACTTGGTAGCTCAGAAACTTTCCAAAGCCCAGGCCCGCGGCGCAGGCGTCGACCGCCGCTTGGACTTGATTACAGGTGAATTGTCCGTTCACCTTCACGGACATCCGCTTGGCGCCATCTCGAAACGCCCACACGGCGGCGTTGGAGACTCCGCTAAACAACACGCACGGCCGTTCTGCCAATTCCTCCGGACGCGGCGGCCAGCCGAAAGCATTGATGATTTCCGGACTGGCGCAAACGACGCGACGGAGTTCACCGATGGGTTTGGCAATCGCCGATGAGTCGCCTGTGTGGGCGATTCGAACGGCAAGGTCGATCCCCTCTTCCAACATGTCGACCACGCGATCCAAAAGTAGCAAGTTGATTTGGACTTGCGGATACTTTTTCAGAAAGGCGCTGACCAGTGGCCCCACGTGAATTTCGCCGAAGCGCACCGGCGCCGTTAACGTGATGGCGCCGCTGGGCTCTACTTGATCATTGGTTAACGCGAGTTCCGTCTCTTCGATTTCGGCCAGTATCCTGCGGCACCGTTCGAGATACATGCGTCCTTCCGCCGTGAGGGCGATTTTGCGGGTCGTGCGATTGAGCAGACGGACGTTCAGTGCTTTTTCCAAGTCCGCCAGCATTCTCACCACCGCGGGAAGGGAGCGGCCGAGTTCGTTAGCCGCGGCGGTCAGGCTCCCCGCTTCGGCGATTTTCACGAATACCGTCATGGCTTGCAGCTTGTCCATGGCCGCCATGATTACTCCGGAATACGCAGGAGTCAATTGCATCGCGCGGCATTTATTGCTTGTCACGGACCAATTAGCATGTTCTTCACACCTCACACCAAGGAGCAACACACCATGAAGACTGCAATCATTATTCTGTCCGACCCCAAATCCGGCGGCGACGAAGCGCTGGGTCGCTTGTTCAACGGTCTCGCCGCGGCGTATGACTTCAAGCAAAAGGGCGATGACGTCACCGTCTTGTTTCAAGGCGCGGGAACCCGGTGGGCGAGTTATCTCACCAATGAAACGCACCCGGCGCATCAACTCTACACGGCGGTTGCGGACAGGATCGCAGGCGTTTCTTGCGGCTGCGCGGACGTATTCGGCGCCCATGATGACGCCGTCAAAAGCGGCTTCGATCTGATCAAGGGAAATTCCGTGCCGGGAACCTCCGGCCTGCCCAGTCTGCAGAAACTCGTCGCAGGCGGCCATCAGGTAATGATTTTCTAGTTTATGAATGACAACAACCCATTCCACGCCGGCGAGCGCGCAGTGCAAGAGCGCATCCTCGGGCCTGCCGAAGCGCGCTCAAACGAGCGCGCGATCGGTAACGCTCTGCCGGCGGCCGCATTGCCGTACATCGAGCGTCTTCCCATGGCGATCATCGGCAGTCGCGATGCGCGGGGCCGGGTTTGGGCATCTGTCGTGTTGGGTACTCCGGGGTTTATGTTCGCCCCGGACGTACATACTGTGAAGCTGGATACATCCAAGATAAGCACCAGCGCGGATGATCCGCTGTGGACGAACGTGGTCGATGATGCCGACGTGGGTCTGCTGCTCATTGATCTTGCCACGCGACGGCGCCTGCGGGTGAATGGCCGGATGACTTTTACGGGCCCGACACTTTGGGCGCTGCATGTCGCGCAAACCTACGGCAATTGCCCGCGCTATATTCAACGCCGCGAACTGGTGGTGCATGGCGGCTCATCGCCGCAGTCTACTGCGCCCGCACAGCAGGGCACGGCCATGACCGCGTATCACAAAGAGCTGATCGCGCGCGCCGACACGCTGTTCGTGGCAAGCGCCCACCCGGATCACGGCGTCGATGCTTCCCACCGCGGCGGCAACCCCGGGTTCGTGCAAGTGCTTTCCGACACGCGGCTGCGCATACCCGATTTTCCGGGAAACAACATGTTCAATACGCTGGGTAACTTTCATTGCTATCCTCGCGCGGGCATTGTCATCCCGGACTTTCAACAGCATCGACTGCTGCAACTTACCGGCACAACGGAGATCATGTGGCACCTCGACCGACCGCCCGAAGAAACCAACGGCACCCAGCGCTACTGGGAGATTGAGTGCGAGGCTTGGCGGGAAAGTACGATGCCGGGTGAGAGCCAGTGATTGTGGGAGTTGCTCATTTTGCGAGCAGATCTTTGTGGGAGCGGATAATTGTGGGAGCGGATCATTCCGCAATTTGAATTGGCAGTAGCGCCAATTCAGGCGAAGAATCGCGGTAGGAAACCGCTCCCACAGTAGGAGCTGTTCCCACAGGTTAAGATCCGGCGCTTTTGTGGGAGCGGATCATTCCGCGATTCGAATCGGCAGTGGCCCCAATTCAGGCGAAAGATCGCGGTAGGAAACCGCTCCCACAAAAGAAGTCGCTCCCACAGGTTGAGATCCGGCACTTTTGTGGGAGCGGATCATTCCGCGATTCGAATCCACAATGGAACCGGCTAGCGGCCCTCGGTGATCTGCGCGAAGAACTGCGTATCGAACAACTGATCGAGTTTGACCGGCTTGGTGAGTACGCCGGTCTTGAGTTGAAAATCATGCATGGTCTGCGTCGACTCCAAAATGCGATACGGATCGGC
This sequence comes from Pseudomonadota bacterium, assembly GCA_021821045.1. Lineage (GTDB taxonomy): Bacteria > Pseudomonadota > Gammaproteobacteria > JAADHS01 > JAADHS01 > JAKACW01. The sequence continues at coordinate 23,102 of JAKACW010000059.1, read as the reverse complement.
GACGAATCTCGAATAGGGCGAGACTATGGCTTTCTGCACGGATTCCAGGCTAAGTTGCGCGTTGTCTGGCGACAGCGCCTTGTGCGCGAACTCTGCCGCTTTGTCGGGGTACAGAATCAAGAACTCGGTGGCGCGGTTGTGCATCTCCACCAACTGGCGAACGGCTTGGGGATTCTTGCGGATCAATTCGCCGCGCACGGCGAGAATCGCGCCCGGCTGATTGGGCATCATCTCGGCGCCATCGAGCACGACTTTGGCGCTGCGGTCGGCGGCGGCGACCGATGTCAATATGGGTTCCAGAATCGACGCGCCATCGACGGCGCCGCTCAACAGTGCCTGTTCGATTTCACCGGCCCCCATCGGCACGATCTCCACGCGATCGCCCGGCAGTTTCGCCACTTCCAACAGCCAATGGCGAAACACCGCATGGGGCACCGAGCCCGGCGAAAAGCTGGCGATACGGGGCTTGCGACCCTTTTTCTCGGCGAAGCGTTGCAGTCCCGTGGCGGGATCACGCAGCATGTAGAGCGTCAGGTCGCCGCGGGCGATCAATGCCACTTGCTCGACGATGTTCGACGCCACGACTTTGATGTCGACGCCCTTGGAGCGCGCGACCATGGCCGGCGCAATGCCGAAGTAAACCACGTCCAGCTTGCCGGCGGTTAACGCCTGAACAATTCCCGGGCCTTCGGCAAAGGGCGTCTTGCGCAGATTCAGACCGGCGGCTTTGGCCCACCCTTCGCCTTCGATGACGTAAAGTTGCGCCATGGGCAGAATCGGTACGTAGCCCACCTCAAGCGTGGTGGCGGCCCGCGTGGACACGCTGCTGAGCATAGCCAGCAGCAAAATCACCGCTCGATTAAACATCAATCCACCTCGGCGACGTCGACGCGCTGGCCATCTCGCAACCCGGCGGCGGATAAGGCAACGGATTCGCCGGGCACCAGGCCGACACGAATCTCGGCTTTGCTCAGCGAGCGCAGCCCCACTTCGACCGGGCGAAACGCGATGCGCTGGTCGTTAACGAGGGCCACGTAGTGCTTGTCATCGCGCGTGGTGAGCGCTTCGAGCGGCACGGTGACCGCATTGTCGACGGTGTCGGCGATGATCTGCGCGTTCACCCGCCGACCGAATTGCAGCAAGGGCGCATCTTCGCCCAGGCTGGCGTAAACCAGCGCGCTTGGACCCATCGCTGTCCAGTCCGACCCGCGGGAATCGGCAACCACGCGCAGCACCTTCTCCTCCCACTCCTCGCCTAACGCGCCGTCCGCGGTCATTTGCACCTTCTGTCCCGCGGCAATTTCGCCGGCGGCGTCCGAGTCGATGCGCAGCACGACTTCCCGGGCATCGAGATCCGACAGCGTAAACACCGGCACGCCGGCCTCGACCCATTTGCCTTCGATGGCGAAGGACTGCAGCAAGACACCCGCAAAAGGCGCAACTACCGACAGCCGATCCAAGGCCAACTTCGCGGCGCTGAGTTCCTGTTCAGTCTCGCGCAATTTCGCGACCGCGAGCGCGCGATCTTTCTCCAGATCCAGCAGCGCCTGCGGCGAACTGTCAGGCCCTGCCTGCGCGCGCAATGCATCGAGCGCTTTGTTCGCCAAGTTCAACTCCGTGCGATAGCGAAACACTTGGGCCTCGGCGCGGCGCACATTAATGGTCGCCTCGCGATTGTCGAGGGTCGCCAAGGTCTCGCCCTTGCGCACCAGGTCGCCCTCGTTCGCGTAGACGTGATAGAGCTGTCCGGTCAGCGCAGGGGCCAGTTCGACCTGGCGTTTGCTCACCACGTTACCGCCGGCGGAGATGATGCGCGCCACCGTGTCGAGTTCGGCGTTAACAACATTGACCCGCGGCTTGACACCGTATTGCTGCCAGGCGAATCCACCGCCGGCCAGCAGCCCTAACGCCGCCAGCGCCGCAATGTAAGGCAGCGATGATCGCGTCGGTGAACGCGGCGGCGCATCGCCCGCGACTGGCGCGACCAATGTGTCGTCGATCTCCGCCATTGCGGATGGTGTCGAAGGTTTGATGTCGAGCAAGCTCAGGATTAAATTGCCGAGTTGGGCAGAATTTCGCTTATGCAAAACGCGCTCGGCGCCGGCGCGCAGCAGCGCGTTCACGTTGTCGGGCGCCATATTGTCCGTCAGCACGAAGATGCGCGGCTTGGCTGCTCCGGCCTGTCCCATCACCAACGCATGTTCGATCAACTGAACACAGGAAACCTGGCCGGGCAGGTCGTTCTGACTGAAAACGAGCGCCTCGTAGTCGCCCTCGTCCAACGCCTCGATAATATGATCCGGCGTCGCGAAATGCTCCACCGCGCGACCGCCGCGCACCAAGCCGTCGGACAGCAGCAGGCTCAAGCTATAGCTATCCTCCAACAAGAGCACGCGGGGTTTACCGTGGAGTGCAGGCACGGCGGTGGTGCCGTGATCGATCGCGGCCGACAACGCCGCCACCAACCGCGCGTCGGTCGGCTCGCTCAATGTCGCGGACGCGCCCAACAATTCCAACACGCGACGCCGACTGGCATCGTCCCGCAATGTCAGCGCCAGGATGGGAATCGCCGCTGTCGCCGTGTCCGGGCCGCTGCGTACCCGCGCGATTACACCTTGACACGCCTCCGCCCCGCCCATCATGGTGTCGCTGACGATCAGCGCATCGTAGCGGCCGCTGGCGATGGCTTGCGACGCATTGTCGAGATTGGCGAAGTGGTCGACCTCGTGGCCCTGGTGTTTGAACGTTCGCATCACCAATCGCAAGGTCGAATAGCTGTCTTCGAAAACAGCTAGACGCAAAGTCGATTGCGCTGCGCGAGGCTCCGGCTCCGGCGCCGACGGCGCACTCGCCTCAGCCGCGATGACCGGTTGTACTTCAACGCTCGGAGCAGCAGTGTCCATCGGCGTGGTTGTTGAACGCTGCGAGGAATCTCTTTCCATGGTGCTCACCTTCTATAAGGAGGAGCAAGCCGCGTACAACTCGTCGGTGCTTGTCGTTAGGTGAGCATGGTATCTCGAAATGCACACATGGGAAAATACGTATGGGCAGTTTAGGCGCGCACAAACTGTCGCCAATTGTTTACAGCTAGGACTCAGTTTGTGGGAGCGGCGATCACTGTGGGAGCGGATCATTCCGCGATTCGAATCGGCAGTGGCCCCAATTCAGACGAAGAATCGCGGTAAGAAACCGCTCCCACAGAATGTCACTATCTGGTGTGGGAGCGGATCATTCCGCGATTCGAATCGGCAGTGGCTCCAATTCAGGCGAAGAATCGCGGTAAGAAACCGCTCCCACAGAATGCCGCTCCCACAATGAATGCCGACCGTTTCACTCACACTTATCGAGCTGTTTTATAGCTCGAGGATCTCGATGCGAAAGTTCGCCGCCGGGTTCTGCGGCGAAGGCCCTTGAATCAACAACACCGTACCCTCGGAGAGTCCATAGTCGCGCAACCATTGCCGCGCAAAGACGCTCCAGTCCGCATGTTCCTGAGGCGCCTTGACCGCATGAACGCCGTAGGAGAACAGCAGTTCCCGACACGTTGCCTCCTCCGTGCTAAAGGCGAGCGTCCACACCGGCGCGCGAAAGCGTGCCACATTACGCGCCGATGCGCCGCTGCGGGTTGGGGCAACCAGTGCGCGGGCGTTGGCGACCTTCAGCATGTCCTGGGCACCCACGGCGATCACATCGGCCGCTGCGGCTTCGTCCTCACGCCGGGCGATCCGCAGGCGCTGAACTGTTTCCGTCATGGGCACGCTGCTTTCCGCCGCGGCCGCGATCTTCGCCAACATCTCGACAGCCTCGACCGGGTACTTACCCATCGCCGATTCACCGGACAGCATGACGCAGTCGGTGCCGTCCAGGATGGCATTGGCCACGTCCGTCGCTTCGGCCCGTGTCGGTCGGCGATGGGACACCATCGACTCGAGCATGTGGGTCGCGGTGATCACCGGCTTGCCGAGACGATTCGCTTTGCGCGTCAACTGTTTCTGGATGATGGCAATACGTTCGATGGCGATCTCCACGCCGAGGTCGCCGCGCGCGATCATGATGCCATCGGAACTCCCCAGGATGCCGTCGATGTTATCGAGGGCGCTGGCGCGTTCTATTTTGGCGATGATGAAGATGCGCTGGTTGTGCTGCGCCGCAACCTCGCGCACGGCTTCGATGTCGGCGGCGCTGTTGACGAACGATTGACTTACCGCGTCGATGCCCTGCGCCAGCGCGAATTCCAGACATTCCCGGTCACGCGGCGTGAATGCGCTGATCCCCAAATCGATCCCGGGAAGATTGAGCCCTTTTCTCGAGGACAATTCGCCGCCGACCACAACGCGGCATTCGACATCGCGACCCTTGGTGTTTTCCACCTTGAGTTGAATGAAGCCATCGTTCAGAAACAGCATGTCGCCGGGTTTGACCACGCGGGGCAGCGCCTCAAAACTCACCGAGGCCCGCGCGGCACTGCCCACCACGGTCTGCGTCGTCAACGTGAAAAGGTCGCCGTCGCGCAGTTCGATCACCCCGGCCATTTCGCCGACCCGCATCTTCGGACCGGGCAGATCCGCCATAATCGCGACACGCTTTCCGGTGGTTTCCGCGGCCGCGCGAATCGTTTTGATCGCGGCCTCGTGGGCGGCGAAGTCGCCGTGGGAGAAATTCAAGCGCGCCACGTTCATGCCGGCGCGCAGCATTTTCTCGAGCACTTCCGGCTTACTCGATGCGGGACCGATGGTGCAGACAATTTTGGTTTTGTGTGCTACTGGATGCATGGATTAGTCTCGGGCCACGACGGCCGACATTCACTATCTTCGCAGGCGGCCCCGTTTGGCGCCAGTGCCACATCGCGGTCCAACCCGCGCCGGTCGACGCCGGATACGCCTCGTGTGATGTATGAATAATGTCATATAAGCAACTAATTCCATGTGCCCTTTTTGAGACTGCGACTGTCTCAACTGTCAAGGAAGATTTAATCGCGATAGACTGACCTGCCAGGACTACACTTACGGCCGGAGGGAGAACAAGCAACGCATCAACAACGGCAGATGAACACGATGCAAACGACTCATAATGATGAAGAATCGCGATAGGAAACCGCTCCCACGAGGAAGTCGGTCTGACCCAGCCACAGTCATCCTGGGCGTCGCCATGCTCGTCTTGGCGAGTTGCGCCTCGCTTCCGCCGCACTCCGCCGACAAACCGAAGACGACCGGCCTGACCGCCGATGCCACATCGCGGCTCGGCCAAATCTTCGCGCCCCTCACCGAACAGCATCCCGACCAATCCGGATTTCAGCTCCTGCACAAAGGCATGGCCGCGATCATCGCACGCCTCGGACTGATCGGCGCGGCCGACGTGAGCATCGACGTGCAGTACTACATCTGGCACGAGGACGTGACGGGTGCGGCCCTGACTCAGGCGCTACTGGATGCGGCGGATCGGGGCGTGCGGGTGCGCGCCCTGTTGGACGATCTGGACATAAAGCGTGATTCAACGGTGGCTGCTCTGGATTCCCATCCCAATATCGACGTACGGCTGTTCAATCCCTTTGTGCATCGCGCCACACGCGGCGTTGATTTTCTCACCGCCACAAGCCGGGTCAATCGGCGCATGCACAACAAGTCGCTGACCGTCGACGGGATGGCGACCATTGTCGGCGGCCGCAACATCGGCAACGAGTATTTCGAAGCGGTGGCCGGTGCGAACTTCGCGGATCTGGACGTGTTGGGCATCGGTCCGGTGGTCAAGGATGTGGCGCGCCAGTTCGACACGTACTGGAACAGCAGTGTTGTATTCAGCCTGACTGAGCTTGGCTTTCAAAGCGCCGACGCGGAAGGTGATCTGGAAAACCTGCGTGCCAAGCTGAAGGCGGTGATGAGCGAGGTCATGAATTCGCCCTACGCCGAAGCCCTGCGTGAAGTGCGGTACGCCAAGTATCGGAGCAGCGGCGACCCCGTGTGGGCCAAGGCGGAGGTGATCTACGACGCCCCGGAAAAGATTCTCGCCAAGAAACCCTCGCAAGACACGCACATGGTGTTCGCCCTCGGGGCGTTGATGAATAGTGCAGAGAAAGAGCTGAATATCATCTCGCCGTATTTCGTGCCGGGGGAAAAGTTCGTCGAACAGGTCGCCAAGCGGGTGAGCGACGGCATCCGGGTGCGAATCCTGACCAATTCGTTCGCCGCCACCGATGTATCCATGGTTCACGCCGGCTACGCCAAGTATCGCTTCGACTTGCTCAAAGCAGGCGCCGAGTTGTACGAGTACAAGCCAACAGCCACAGCGTCGAAATCGCACACCCAGGCAAAACTCGGCGGCTCATCGCGCGCCAGCCTCCATGCAAAAACCTTTGGGGTCGATGACAAGACTCTCTTCGTCGGCTCGTTCAATCTCGACCCGCGTTCAGCGCGCTTGAACACGGAAATGGGGATTGCGATTCACAGCGCCGAGTACGCCAAGCAGATCTCCAATGCCTTCGCCCAGCAAGTCGCCACCGAGGCCTATCGCTTGGAACTGGTGCAGTTGCCGGAAAACCCCCAAGACCCGGGCTTTACCCGAGAGGTCATAGTGTGGTCGACCGTCGAGAACGGCGAAGAAATCCGCTTCGATACCGAGCCCCACATGGGATTTTGGAAACGTTTCTGGGTAGGTTTCTTGCGGATGCTGCCTATTGAAGGGCAGCTGTAGCAATTACGTAGCAAGCCGTCGTGCAGGTGCATACGCCCCGCATGCCGCCGCTCGATCTGCACGATCGTTCCCTTCATGCGCGATGCGACGCAGTAGGCTTGGATATTGATTCAACATCCGCGATCAACTGCTGGACCACCCTCGAACTTACCGTCCACATCGCACTCGACACCCTTGCCACGCACGCAACCCTCGAGGCCGCGGACGTTGGGCCGCAAGCCGGGCTCGATCATTATCTCGGGGATGCACCGGTACGCATTGTGCTTCCCCAGGCAGAGTTGAGCGCCCAACTGCACAGCCACGCCGACTCAGTGCTAACAGGCGACCTCGATCTGATTGCCGACGATGTGGATTTACTGCGCGCCGCGGAACGCGTGCGGATTGCGGATGTCGCGCTGAAAGGCCAAGTCACCGCCGATACCCACCAGATCGCGATCGGATTGGAAGACGTCCGGCTGGACGCCGGATGCGCTCGATATCCGCCGCGCCGCAATCAAAGATGAGCGCACTGATGCCACCCTGTCGATTCGCTCCAAAGGAAAGCTGTGGGCGGGAACGTACAGAGGAACGCTGCACAGCACCAGCCTCGCGGCGTTGTTCCGAGAAGCGAAGGTGCCCGCGGGCCGCACCACGGGAGATCTGCGTTTCAGCTACGATCGCGATGATGCCCGTCGCACGACCGCCGAGGGTCATCTCAAGGGCGAGGACCTGGACTTGGCGTGGCTGCTGCGCCGACCGGTGAAAATCGACCGCGTCGATCTTGTCGCAGGTGACAATGCGCTGCGCATACGCCAGGCGGCGATGAACTGGGCAGATCAGCGCGCAACCCTCAGCGGCGCCATTTCTCGCGGCGCCGGCGGGCTGGTTATCAATGCCCGCCTCGATTCCTAAGTTATCGACGTTGAAGGGATGTTGCCGAACAAATCGAAGATGGCGAATCCAAGAAGGGACCCGGCGGGATGCCCTTTCGCACGATGAGCGTCACGGGACACTTCGACGCCGGACAGTTTGTTGTCGACGAGAGTGCGTTTCGTACCAGAACCGTAGGGCTGGTAGCCACCGGGTGGGTGTCCATACTCGATTACCAGAGCCGGTTATCGGTGCTCGTCGCGCCGTTTGGCCGCTTGGACGAGGCGGTGCGCAAGGTGCCGATCGTTGGCTACGTCGTCGGGGGCGCGCTCACCAGCATCCCCGTCGGCGTCAGCGGCGACATTCGCGATCCACTCGTCGTGCCCCTCGGTCCCGGCGCGGTGACCTCGGAATTGGTCGGAATTTTCGAACGCACATTGAAATTACCGGGCAAGCTCGTGGGCCGGCCGGCGGGCGAAGAATCGCGAAAGGATTCGCTCCCACACTGAGCGCGGAGCAATGCCGTGGGAGCGATTTCCTATCGCGATTCTTCGTCCGACTCCCTTGTACGGTCCTTGTCATCGCGAAAGGATTCGCTCCCACACAATACGTCCCAGATAGGTCATTTGACGGTGAAGGTCACGGGCTTTAGGTCAATGGCATGGCCGCCCTTTTTGCCGATCACCCGCGCCGACACTTCATGGCGGCCCGCTTCCAGTGGCCAGAACCATTGGGAATCACGCGTCGTCGCCACATGCACGCCATCGACGAACCACGCAGTTTCAATAACTTCGTCGCGGGCGTTTAACTGAAACGGCAGCCGTTCCTTGTCGTCGGGGATACGTGGGTCTTTGGCGATGACTAAACCCGGCGTGGGCATGATGATGTGGCTGACGCCGTGTTGGGAATAATCCGCTGCGGCGTCGATGGCGTCGGCGATGTGATCCCCGTGCAGGCGGCACGGTTGCTTGGGCGCCGTACCAGGCCGGAACAGTTCCAATGTGCCTGGGCAGCGTTCGCCGGCGCGATGGCCGGTGATGCGGCAGACGGTCACGGTGTCGAAGCCGCGATTGTTGTCCAGCGGTTGGGTGTCTTGATCGCGGGTTAACTCGGCGAAGATGCCGCGCAGCACCAATGCCGGGCCCATTGCGCCGCTGACTTCTTTCATCGGGGTGCGATCGAGGTTGCCCAGCCACACGCCCGCGGTGTAGCGGTAGTTGTAGCCGACGGCCCAGGCGTCGGTGTAGTTGTTGGCGGTGCCGGTTTTTACGGCGGTGCTGACGGGAAAATCCAGCAAAGTGCCGCCGCCGAACTCGCGCTCGCGTGCACGTGGGTCGGAGAGAATATCGGAAATGATGCGCGCGACATCATTGGGGACGGTGCGCCGCGCACCCTCTTTCACCGCCGCGGCATCGATCAATTTCTTGGGTGTGTCGGTCACGCCGCCGCGCGCCAACGCCGCATACGCGTTGACCAGCTCATACAACGACACCTCGCCATTGCCCAGGGCGAGCCCGTCGCCGTATTGATCGGGATGGGCGGCCAAACTGGTGAAGCCCAACTTGCGCAATTGCTGCAGAAGATCCTTTCGCCCGACGAACTCCATAGTGCGAATCGCGGGAATGTTCAGTGAATTGCCGAGTGCTTCGCGCAGTCGCAGCGGACCATAGAAACGCTGGCTGTAGTTGCGATAGCTGTGAGCGCCGGTGCCAACCGCCTGGGTCAGCGGGCTGTCGTCGATGATCGTGGCGGCAGTCCAACCGCGTTCCAGCGCCAGCGCATACAGAAACGGCTTCAATGTCGAACCGGGTTGGCGCGGGGTCAGTACGGCGTCGATGGCCGGCGGTTGCTCCACGCCGACGCTCGTCCATACCAGCACTTCATTGCGCAGATGATCGAGCACCAGCGCCGCGGCATGTTGCACGTGGCGGCGTTGGAGACTGATCAAGCGTTGCTGCAATAGACCGGCGACATGATGTTGCAAAGGGCCGTCGAGGGTTGTGCGTCGCGGTTGGGTGATGGCGTCGGCCGTGTCGTCTTTGCGGGCTGCCTGCAGGAAGTGCGTGGCATCGTAGGGCAGGCCGTTGCCGGCGACGGTTTCGATTTGGGCGTCCTTTATGCGGTGGAATTGTTTGTTACTCAGTTCACCGCTGTCGCGCAGCATGGCGGCCAATCGATCCATTGCCGGGTCCGCGGCGTGGGGGTTTTTGAACAGATCCCACCGGCCCGGCGCACGAATGAGTGTGGCAAGGGTCAGCAGTTCGCGCTCATTGAGCGTCGACAGCCCGCGATTGAAATACAACCGCGCCGCCTGCGCCACACCGCGGCGATGTCGACCGTAGGGCACTTGATTGAGGTAAAACGCCAAGATCTCCGATTTAGTGAAGCGCTGTTCCAGGCGTTGCGCTTCCCACCCTTCCAACCAACGCACCCACAACGTGCGCGGCCGGTCGTTATGCAGTCGCACGACTTGTTCGCTGATGGTGCTCGCCCCGCGTACGGCGTGACCGGCGACGAGGTTCTGATAAATTGCCGCGATGCGGGCCGGCCAGTCGACGCCGTTGTGGCTGAAGAAGCTTTTGTCCTCGGCGCGCACGATGGCTTGGCGCAGCAGCACGGGGATCTCGTGCAGCAACAGAATGTCGTTGCTGTTCCAGCGGGTTTGATAGGTCACGGCCAGTGGGGTGTTGAAGCGGTCGGTGTGGCGGGTGGGGCCGGATTGGATGGTAAGGGTTGCGGGGATGGGGGCGAGATTGAGGTAGGCGGTTAGGGTGAGCAGACCGCCGATAAGCGCGATGAACGCGACCGTGCGTTTTGGGATCGCGGCTGAAGCCGCTTCTACGGCCGCTCCTATGTTTAGTTTCATGGGGCGGCGCTCTCGGTGACAACCAAACGGGCCGGGGTACCTTTGCCGAAAATGTCGGGTTGATACATTTCTTCGGTGTGGGACGGCAAGACGGTGTAATCGCCTGGCGCGATGGCTTGCGCCACGTAGCTCAGGTGATACCGTCCGGCCGGTAGATATTCGGAATAGAAGCGCGCGGCGTTATGACGCAATTCGCGGTGGTAGAAGCTCCAGAAGTCGATGCCGTATTCGCGCCAGTCGCTGTAGCGATGCCAATAAGATCCGCCGGCGTAATCCGCCTCGCCCAAATCCGCTTCGGTTTGCGATGTGGTCGCCAAATCGCGATTCACCGGTTCGAGTCCGCCCGGCACCGGGTCATCCACGACGACGAAGTTGCGCGCGGTGGGCAAATCGAGGAACACGTCGACCCGCACTAACTCGCCGATGGCGACGGTCATGGGCGAGGTCAACTGCTGCCACTTGCCGTCGCGCAGCACGTGGTATTCGCGTTCGATCCACATGCCGGCGTTGATGGGGTCGGTGGAGAAGACTTTGGGCGAGTAGCGCAATTGGGTGCCGTAGTAATAGCGGCCCTGGCCTTGGCGATCGAGGGTGAGCGCGAGTCGACGTCCGGCGTCGCCGGCAATGATGTCGCGGCTGACGCTTTGGGTGGGCGTGCGAAAATCCTCGATGCGCACGTCACCCAGCGCTGTGCCGTCGGCGCTGACGGTCACCTTCATGGACGGCACGGTCTGCTCGTAGCGCTTGGCGTAGTTCACCAACGCCGCCATGCAGAACATGTTTTCTTGAGTGTTCTCCCAGCGGTCGCTTTGCTTGCGGCTGTCGGTGATGGTTTGCACCATGCGGAACGGCCAATCGCTGGCGGTGGCTTGATCTTCGTAGCTCAACAGCGCATCCATCATGGCGCATTGAGTGCGTAGCGGTGAGGCCAGAATGCGCTGGTAGGCGAAGTCCAAGGTTTCGTTGACGACGATCTTGCCGCCCGCTTGATGGGTGTGGGCGCGCAGATCGTCGACAACGGCCAGTTGATCCTTGCTATCCGCGCCGCTGGCGGCCAGCGCCTTCAAGTAGTGCGCCCGACCAAACAGCGACATGTTGGGCACATGGCGTTGATAGCGCACCACGTCGTCGCGTTTGATCACGCCGCGCTGGGCCAAGGCCGCCAACGCAACCGCGCGCACTGTAGAGCCCATCCCCTCGGCATAGAAACTGGGGAAGGCGTCTTGGCGCAGCAGATTCATCAAATACCCGTCGAGCTTGCGCTGCACTTCCGCCGGCACGGCATGCCCGGCTTGACGCAGCCACTCGAAGGCCATGGCGGTGTAGGCGCTTAAATACGGGTCGGCGTACTCGTTGCGCGGCAGGTAGTAGCCCATGCCGCCGTTGGGCGCTTGATAGTTGGCCGCCAGCTTCAAGGTCTGTTCGGGTAAATCATCCGCCTCGGGCCAGGCGAAGTCGGCGGGCAGGTAGGCTCTCAACTCACGGAAGTGGGAGGCCATGACGCCTTTGGTCAGCTTCTGTTCCCAGCAGATGTACGGATAGTCGCGCAAATAACGAAAGGCGCCGGTTAACCCGCCGATGACGCTCGGCGCGAGGTTGACACGCAAATCGCCCACGTCCTCGCGCATGTTGTCGGGAAACAAAACGTCTTCCGTGATGCGGGACTGGGTGGTCGTGCCGTAGTTGCCGGCCGTGATGAACGACACGCGGCGTTGCACCGGCACCGTCAACCGCACCCGGTCGGTGTCGTTGCTGTCGCCCGCGGTGACGGCGAAGGTCACTTCACCGGCGGCGCCGGCTTGAATGGGCAGCGCAATCATCTGGCGCTGGAACGGTGCCACGTTCACGGTGACGCTCTTTTCCGTCACGGTGTCCTTGCTCACCGCGCCGCTGGCCTGCACTTTCACTGCGAGTAACCGCGCCATCTCGGTGCGGTTCATGACGGTAAAGCGCGCCGTGAAGTTGTCGCCCTCCAACACTTGATTGGGTAACGCCGGGCGGATCTCCGTCGGTTGGTTGACTTTGAAGCTACCCTCCCCCAAACCCAACATATCTTGTGCGGTGGCGGCGACCGCCAGCACCCGCCAGCCGGTGAGATTATCCGGCGCGGGAAAGCGAATCTCGGCGCGGCCTTGGTCGTCGAGGGTGACGCTGGGATTCCAATAGGCGACGTATTTAAAGATGCTGCGAAAATCCGGCGATGCGCCGCCGTCGCCACCGGCGTTGGCGCCCTTCTTCTCGAACTTGCGCTGGCCGACCAGTTGGCGCAGCAAGTTGAAGTTCACCACGTCCAAGCCGTCCAAGGTGTAGAGGCCCTTGTACGGATCGAAGTAATCCCGTCCGGCGGCAAGCAAGTCGAACACTGCTTCATCCAACACGACGACGGCGAGTTCGGCTGTGGCGGCCTGACCGTTTTGTTCGGTGACGTGCAGCTTCATGCTGACTTCTTCGCGCGGCTTGTAGGTTGGCGCCTGCGTTACCGCCTCGACCTTGAGTTCCTTCGCCGGATCCTTCACGGTGATCTGGGCATAACCCAGACGAAAAGCCGGTTTGCCCAAATCGACGCCCTGCTCGTCGGGCGGCGTGTCGACCCGCGGCGAGGTAACGAGGACGGACACGAAGACGCCGGGAATGCTGTCGGACGTCACGGGAATCTCGATGACGGCGGTGGCGTCGTCCAGGGTCTGGGTCCACTGTTTCTGCACGCCGTAGCGCTCGACGCTGATCAAAGCTTGCCCGCCAGGAAAGGGATTGCGCACCAGAAACTTCGCCGTGTCGCCGACGCGGTATTCTTCTTTCTCCGGCAACACCGACAAGCCGTAACCCGGCGCACTCGGCCACACCACGTGGCCCTTGCCGACGGCCCAGCGCGATAACGTGCTGCGATGGGTGCGCTGCTGGGTGTCGGTGACAGAGGCGGTGAAACGATAGGAGCCGGGCTCCGTCGGCGTGAAGCGGCACGGCACCGGCTCCAGGGCGGAGATCAGTTCGCAACTGCCCACCGGCTTCCAGGTGTTGGTGTATTGCACAATAAACGCGTTGCCGGGGCCTTTCACCCGGGTGGCGATGGTTTCGTAGTAGTCGATCTGCACACTTAAAGGTGCGTCGGCGACGACCCCGCCTTGATCATCGATGACCAGCGTTTCAATGGCGGATTCCTTGTTGGTCTCCAGCAACCAGCCCTCGTGCTTCACACCGACGAAACGGTCGCGGCCGACGTAGACGGCGCCGGAGCGGCCGGCGATGGATTTACCGCGATCATCCGCCACCACGCTTTCGACGCTGAGTTGGCCGTAGGCGATTTCAGTGACGTTCAACGTGAATGTGTCGGTCCACTCCCCTGCGCCGTCAGTTTGGCCGACGTTCTCATGCACGGTCTGCCGCCCTTGATAATCCGATTGAAAATAGAAACGCTGCGCGTCGGGGCTGTTAGGCCGGATGCCGCTTGGACTTAGCGCAACATAGAGCTTGGTTGGCGCGTTGACATAGGGACCGCCGGCATGCAGCTTGGCCGCGGTGTCGACCCGCACCGTGTCGCCAAGGCGAAAGCGCTGACCGTTCAGATCGCTGCTGACGCGAAACGGCGCCGGTGTGAAATCGCTGACCAACACTTGCAGCGGCTGCCACTCGCCATCGGTGAAGTCCGCCCGCAGTTGAAAACGATACCAACCCACGGCGGCGCTCTCGGGGATGGCGTATTCGCCGACAACGGTGCCGAACTCGGAGAGCGTAATGTCCGTGCGCGTGTCGACGGTCTTGCCCGTCGGATCGATGATCTCCAGGTTGTACTTCGATGCCGGTGCCGGCGCCAACGTGGTGTTGTCGGCGTTGCGCACGAAGATTTTGTATTGCATGGTGTCGCCGGCGCGATAAACGCCCTGGGCCGTGAAGCCCCAACTGCGAATGTGGCCGTGTACTTTTCGTGTGTCGCTGTAGATGTAGCCGGTGTCGCTGTGGGACTCGACGCGAAAATCGCTCACCAGCGGCATCAGCGCGATGTCATCGCCCTTGGTCACCCGCAGCCAAAACAGCGGCCCGTCCTGATTGCGGAAATAGAACTCCTCCAACTGCGGATCGAAATCCTGCAGGCCGTCGAACCAGGCCACCCCGCTGGAGTCGGTGCGCGCGGAGGCCTTTTCCTCCGGCGTCATGGGCAGCTCGTTCAAGCGATGACGAACCAGTTGCACCTCGGCATCGGCGACCGGTTGGCCTGTGGTCATGTCCGTCACCCACACCAGCGAGCGGTAATGGCCCAGTTTGGCATGCACTTGGAACGGCGTGACCTGGGACAAAAACCAATTGGTTTGGCCGCGGTAGTATTGAGTCGGCGTCGTGGGCTGGGATTCCCAATTGCCCATCACCACGCCGGACCGCTGGGCCAGCAGGTCGCGGGTCTTGAACGGTTCGAAGTAAGCGATGTTCTGGACCTTACCAAGTTGCAATGTGCGGGCGATCGGCCCTGCCGCCCCATCGCCGATCAGCAGCTTGTAGCGAAACGTCGCTTGCTCGATGTTGGTGACCAGCATCGGTGCGTGGGTGGCGACGTTCTTTTCCAGCACGGAAACCGGCCCGACGAATTCCATCCGCGGCCGACGATGATCGTTGAGAAAGACATGATCGATATTGGCGCTCAGCGGCCGGTCGAACAGATCACGCACGTTAGCGGCCTCGGCAAACAACGCGTATTGCACGTTGGCGGCCAAACCGTGGGGCAAGTTGACGGTGTATTCCTGCGTGCGCTGATGCGGCTGACCCAGATAGTTGTACACGTAAACGTTCGCCCACGGATCGAATCCTTCGTCCACCTCGAACGCCGGCTTGATCTTCAGCGCCTTGACGATGCTCTCCTTGGTCACCGGCGCGCTGAAGCGCAGTTGCGTATTCCCCAGCGGATCGCACTTGTCCCGCGGCGGCGCACCGGCCTCCAGTTTGATCCAATTGTTCTGATTGGTGACGCACGACGTGCCCAGAAAACGAAACTCGGGAAAGGTGTCGAACTCGACGACGACGCGCGCCTCGATGCTCGGCTCCGGTCCGGCGTCGCTGAGCAGTCCGGGTTTGATGCGCAGGCGCACCCGCGTATCGAGGGGCAGCGGCTCGGCGGGCGTGATCTGCCAGTTCAGGTTGGCGCGGGCGAGGATCTGCTCGTCGGTGGGACCGCCGCCTTCGAACACCAGCAGTTGCGTGCCGTCTTGAACCATGCCGAAATCTTGCGGCTCGTCGCCCGCTGTCTGCTGCTGACGCTGTTGCGCCCTGAGACGCGCCTCGGTGATGTTGGGATCTTCGCTCACCGTCACCGGCACTTCTTTGCCGTCGTATTCCAGTGTGATGAATTGGGCCAAGTCGCTGCCGCGCACCGGCAGACTGAAGGTCAGCAAGATCTCGGGCGTCGTCGGTGAAGTCCAATTGCGAAAGTACGCGTAGTTGACCCGCACCCGCTCGGTGATGAATTCTTGCGTGATCTCCCGGCCAAGGGTCTTGCCCGATTCGGCCGCCATTTCGGCGCCGACGGTGATGCGGTAGCGAGTGGCGGACTTGAGCGCGGCTTCCGGCGCCAACTGACACGCCAACGAACGCCGATTGATCCAGCGCCACTGGCAGTCGACCGCCGGGGTGATGGTGATCGGAAGTTGCTCCGGCGGCCGCGCCATCTCTCCCACCGGCACCATATCGATGTTGAAATGGACGACGATCTGCTGGCCGGCGGGAACATCGTCGCCGTTGGGCGTGATACTCAACACGCCGACTGGGGAGTTGGCTCCGATGGCGGAGTCGAAAGCCGCCAAGGTGGGCGTTGCGAAGAGGAACAGCACCGAAATCAACCACCACCGCCACAGATGCGCCATATTGCCGCCTTCGGTTTGATCAATCTATTCACAAGACTAGCAATTCAATCTGACAGTATAGGCGACGAATTCGGGCGAATTATGGCATTTGGCGCATTCGACTTCCCATTTCGCCCGAACGCCTAGGCAACCGCCCCAAGTGAATTGGCCGACGCTTCCTTGTACGCTTCGCTAGCTGCTAAGCATCCCGGCGACAAGTCTTTCCGGCGTGCAGGTCAGCGCGTCCTGTCCACCGTGACCGCTGCATACAACAAATTCGTCGCCAAGCAAACCGACCACGGTTCGTTCGGTCTGCCAGAGGGGGGCTTTACCATGACGACCGATCGCGATCCATTCGGCCAATTCGCTCTGACCCTACTTATTTGTTTCGCTGTAATGGCCCTTAGCGCCTGCGGCGGCTCCAGCGAGCGCGGTAAACAGTCGTCCGCGACCGCCCCGACCGCCGAAGCGGGCAACTTAAAATCCGCGAGCGTCGGAAGCACAGTCATGCTCGACGGCAGCCAGTCCACGGCCGCATCGGGAAGCGCGGTCAGCTACGCGTGGGCCTTCACCTACACGCCGGCAGCCAGCAATGCCGGCCTCGCCGGGGCCGACACCGCAACGCCGACGTTCACACCGGACACTCCCGGAACCTATCTCGTGCAGTTGGTGGTGCGCGCCAATGGCATCGCGAGCCGGCGCGACATCGTGGCCGTCAATGTTGGCAGCGCCGGCGCGGTCACAGCCAGTGCGGCCTTCGATCACACGGGAATCACCGGCAATTGCACCAGTTGCCATAACGGCACCACGGCGCCGACCAAACCAGCCGGGCACATTCCAACGTCGGACAGTTGCGAGACATGCCACGCCACGACGGCATGGACGCCCGTTCTGACGGTGGATCACAACGAAGTGCTGGGCACGTGCAGCAGTTGTCATGACAATGTGTCGGCCCGCGGCAAACCCGCTGACCACCCCGCGACCACTCAAGAGTGCGATGCGTGCCATGTCGCCTCGAGCTGGGATCCGGCGCGCACGCGCAGCGGCACAACGCCCGGCACACCGGGCAGCAGTGATGATGACGATTTCGACCATGCAGGCATCACCAGCGGCTGCATCGCCTGCCACGACAACGTGATCGAAGAAGGCAAACCCGCCGATCACATCCCGGCACCCGACACGTGCGAAACATGCCACAACACGGACGACTGGGACGAAATCGCATCCGCGCCGGGGACTCCCGGTGGCACAACGGACGACGATGATGATGACGAGGAAGAGGACGATGGCGTCGTCGAGGAAGAGGACGACGATGACGCCGGCGGCGAGGTCGACGACTTCGACCACGCCGGCATCACCAGCGGCTGCATTGGCTGCCACGACAACGTGACGGAAGAAGGCAAACCCGCCGACCACATTCCGTCGCCCGACACCTGTGAGCTGTGCCACAACACCGAAGAGTGGGAACCGGCCGTACCGGGAACGCCGACGTCACCGGTCACGCCGTTGACCCATGCGCCGATTCCCCCCGGTGCATTATGCGGGGGTTGCCACAATGGCGCCATCGCCACCGGTCTGTCCCCGAACCACGTGCCGACATCGCTCGACTGCGGCAGTTGTCATACCACATCGGCATGGTCACCGTTGGCTGCTGCGTCGACCGCACCGCCCGTCGGTTCGGCGCGACCGGGCCCGGGCTTCGACCATTCAGGCGTGACGCCAGCGCAGTGCGCCTTTTGCCACAACGGGACGATTGCCACGGGCCGGTCGGCAAACCACATCAATACGACGTCGAGCTGTGCGGCGTGCCATACCACCACAGAGTGGGCGCCCGCGGCCTTCGTCGATCACAATCAAGTTGCAGGACCGTGCAGCAGTTGTCACAACGGTATCACCGCGACAGGAAAGTCGGCGAACCATCCCGCAACAAACGCTGAGTGCAGCGAGTGCCACGCTCGTGGCTCCTGGCAGCCTTTTCCTTAGGACCGACGCGCGCGCCATGGTGACCGAACATCGAACGGATTTCCTCTTCTCGAAATCTATGGCGCGCTATTTTCGTCCTAGTAAATTTCCCCAAGATCCACCCAAGGGTTGCTTAGGGTACTAGAGCAGCGAAACTGTTTCGATTGGTGGAGCACCGTATGACGGCAGCAAAGCTGCTCGCGTTGAGTATCTTGGCTCATCTTTCTGTGCAGTGCGTTGATCGCGATGACACTCTTCGGCTGCGGCGGCGGTAGCAGCACATCAATGCCCATGCCTCGGCTTACGCCCGCCGCCGAACCGCAATTCGAGGTTACCGCCGGCAACGTGCAAATCGTCGCCGTCGGCGACACGGTAGCGCTGGACGGCGCGGCGACAATGACCCCCGGCGATGCTAATCCCACGTTTCATTGGTCGTTCACGGCGGCCCCCGCCAACAGCTTGGCGCGAATCGCCGATCCGTCCGCGGCGCAGACCTCGTTCGTCGCCGATGCTTCCGGCAACTATATCGTGCAGTTGATTGTGACCGCCGGCGGCTATTCGAGCCAGCGCGCTCTGGTCAGCGTGTTCGCCGGAACGCCACCCGTGACCGTGCAGGCGTTCGATCACACCGGAATTGCCGGCAACTGTTGGACCTGCCACAACGGCGCCATCGCGCCCGGATCAACTCCCAACCACATCACCACCACCGCAACGTGCGAGGCATGTCACTCCGTCGTCGGATGGAAACCGGTGATTCTCGTCGATCACGGGGAAGCTCTGGGTGCGTGCACACTTTGCCACAACGGTACCGCCGCCCGTGGCAAGCCGGCCAACCATGCGCCGACGACCGAAGAATGCGATGTTTGTCATACGAGGATCGCTTGGCTCCCCGGTGCTTCGGATCACCCCCCCGCTGGCATCCCCTGTCAAAGCTGTCACAACGGAACAAACGCAACGGGCAAACCGGCCAATCACGTTTCGTCCAGCGACGACTGCACCCTGTGTCACGCCGTTAACACCTGGACCGTGTCCGTTTTCGATCACCGGGGCGTCACAGGAAGTTGCGTGACCTGCCACAATGGCTCCATCGCCACCGGAAAACCGGCCGCTCATATTCCAAGCACGGATCTCTGCGAAGCGTGCCATTCCACGATCTCGATTGTTCCAGTGAGCCGCGTGGATCATACGCAAGTGCTCGGCGCCTGCGATTCGACGGTCGTTTGGGACTCCGCGTCGGGTGGTTCGCCGGGATCCGGCGGCTCCACCGGTTTCAACCATGCCGTTATCGTCGACGGTTGCGTGATGTGTCATAACGGGCTGCTCGTCCCCGGCAAACCGGCGGATCATCCGCCCACCAGCGACGAATGCAATCAGTGCCACACCACGCAGTCGTTTGACGGCGGGGAAGAGGATGGAGAATGTAACGACGACGATGACGACGACTAACGCCCGGCGTCGTCTCGGCGGTACCCCGACAGTGCGCTAACGCCCTTGCAATGCGTGCTACTGCGAGCGGGAAACTGCT
This sequence comes from Pseudomonadota bacterium, assembly GCA_021821045.1. Classification (GTDB taxonomy): domain Bacteria; phylum Pseudomonadota; class Gammaproteobacteria; order JAADHS01; family JAADHS01; genus JAKACW01. The sequence continues at coordinate 3,388 of JAKACW010000059.1, read as the reverse complement.
ATCGCACTGTCGCTCGCCTCAAGCGTTTTCCTTCCCGCTCGCGCAGGGCACATGAACCACTAGGACTTTTGGGGCGTATAGAGGCTGTGGCGTTCATCTTTGTACCGCGATGACCGCCGGTCGCCCCCGCGCGGGATGGGCGTCACCCGCCGATTGAGCTTGTTCTCGATCACCGCCGCGTATGCGTCGTTGCCGAGAATCCAGCCCTTTTCCGTCGCCGTTGAGACGCGCTCGATCGTCGGTTCGCTCAATGGAATGCGGCACAAGGCGCGATATGCTTTGCGTCGCTCCTCGCCGCAATAGCCCAGCCGGTTGTACAATCCGTGGGGAGTAACTGAAGCATCGCGCGCGCCCAAGGCGTTGCAACGATAGCTGGACCATGGATACTCCGCGGGATGGCAGCACAGCCCCGCACGCACCGGGCTGATTTCGATGAAGCGGTAACAAACGAGCGCGTATTCCTCGGGATTCAATATCGTCGCTCGATACCGTCCCTCCCACAGCGTGCCGCGGCGATCATACTTGCGATTGAAATAGCGCACGTACTGGGTGCCCAACGACTGGGCCGCTTTGCTCAAACCCTCGTAGGTCGACGGGGTCAGCAGAAGGTTGACGTGATCCGGCATGAGCACATAGGAATGCAAGTTCACCTCGTAGCGCCGACACACCTCGCGCAGCTTGTCCAGGTAAAAGCGCTTGTCCTCGTCGCTGCGGAAAACTAGTTCGCCGTTATTGCCCCGATGAATGACGTGCTGCACATAACCGGGCAATACGGACCGTGGCATTCTCGCCATAACTCAACTCCCATCTTCATTCTCATTTGGTTGAAAGAATCCCTCAGGCGCGTCCCAAAATGGAACGAAAAAGTGCCAGTCGAAGGGATGATTTAACGCGCGCGGCGATGTACCGCCGAGCGATCAGCAGTGAGTAATGAATTAATTGATAGGAGGATGAGAGAGTGGCGTCAGAATAACAGAAACGTAGAGTGATGAATACACGCCGCGGTCGTAGTTGTCATCTTGGGCTGCCACGCACGCCGCGCCGAACAGGTTCATTGGATCATAGCCGTCGCATACGTTTTCGCCTTCGAGCGGCTGGTCCATGTCACAGTCTTCCATCAAGCAAACGACAAAACCATCGACCTCGCCGGCGGAGGTCACCTCGTCGGCCTTGAGCAACCCCACGTTTAGCAATGTCAACAGGAGCAGAAACAGCGGTTTCATAGTCCGTTTGTCGATTGACTGTCCACGGAGTCTATTTCTAACGCCGCCCGAACGATTGCGCAAGCTCAACTTCTCCACGCCAAGCGAAACACTCCGACACCATTGTATTTTCGGCCAAAAATGGCCCTAAACCTTTGCCGCGGACGGGGCGGGTTGTTACCGTACTTATCGCGCCCGCCGTGGAGGCTTGTCGGGAGGGTGCGAAGAGAAAACGTCACTTACTTCCATGAAGGAGATAATTATGAAAGCAGCGATTATTCCATGTTTGACGATTACGGTAGCGCTTTTCGGCACCAGCGCCGTGGCAGACACATCGGTCAACACCGCGGCCGAGCCAATGGTGATTGCGCAGCAGGGCGCCAACTTCGGCAACCAGAACCAAAATAGAGGCCAAGGCCAGAACCAGCAACAGAACCAAGATCGGAACCAGGGCCAGCAGCAGAACCAAAACCAAGGCCAGAACCAAGGCCAGAACCAAGATCGGAACCAAGGCCAGAACCAAAGGCAAAATCAGCAAAATCGCGAGAACCGCGGCTGATCATCATTTCGACATTGCTTCATCGGGGGGCGCCCTGCGCTCCCCCTTTTTGTCCTAAGGCAAAAACTCCTCCGCCGTTGCATCTTCCCCAAAACGCGCGATCAACGCGTTGATCTCGTCGATGAGGTTGTCGTCGTCATCGATGCTGATGTCGCCGGTGCCGGCGATGGCGGCCGCCCGGCCGCTCAAGATGGCGTCGCGGATCACGCCGAGCGTTGGCGGTGCCGCGTGGACAGGGGTTGCCATTTCGGCTTCGATAACGCGGGCCAAATCGTCGCCGGCGAGCGTTCGTACGAAATCAAACGCCAACACCTCGCCGCCATACTGTTCAACCAGCTCTTTCAGTTCCGTGACCACTTCTCCCTGCGCGGCGGCGTCGACTTGGCCAAGCGCGGCCAGTTCGTCGAATAAACCGCTGTGCACGCGCTGCAAGACCCTTCCTAGCGTTGCCGGTTCTTCGGTGTCTTCCCGATCCAGTTCCGCTTGAATGAGCGTCGACAACTGGGGGCTGACCCGGTATGCAATGTCGGTTTCAAAGGGCATCGATGAACTCACCCCACGGTGTCGCGACCAATGTTTCGGTTGTGGACTTGCCATACGATCGGATGAGCATCGCCGCTTTCTCGACCTGCTTCGGATCGTCGCACTCGATAATGTCGACAACGTCCAGCCGCCCCATGGTCGCGTAACTCGCCTTCCAGGTTACGCCGGGACATTCCGTTTTGATCTTATCTGAAACGGTGCGCGCCAGTTTCTTGAAATCCTTCGGATCGGAGAAGGCTTGCGGCGTAAGTTGACTGAGAACGATGTAGGTCGTCATCGGGAGCCTCCGTACAATGCGGACATTGCGGCCCGCGTGATCAGTGACAGCGCCATTCACGCGGTTTACTTCGTGCCCCATAATGCGCTTGTGTTCTCGCGTTTTCAACAGCAGAAAGGGTCACACAATGCCGACGAACGCCTTTCCCATTGAACAACTCCACCAAATCGCCGCGCAGTTTCGCCACCTGCGCAACGAACACAAACGCGAAGGCGAGCACGGCCGTACCCGGCGCGACATAGGCGCTCGACTCGCTGAGTTCGAGAATCGTTTCCAGACCCTGCTCGAACACTGGGTGAGTGACGAGGCCGCCCGCGAAGCATGGCACGAACACTTCTATCGCGGCGGCGCCGAGCCGACGGACGACCTTGCGCGCAATCCGCCGGTGTTCGTTGGCCGCTCCGGGGCCGGCTCCGAGCTGCGCATCGTCCCCGGAGCAAACCGCGAGCATGACGTGACGATCGACGGGGTACGCGTGGACCGCACGCCGTCCACCCTGTCCATCCCGATGCAAGGCACTGTGCACATCCAGGATCAAGATTGGCGAGAGGTATCGTTGGCGCCGTCCGCCGCGGTGAATGCGCTGCGAAGTTATTGCGCCACGGCAAATGGCACGCCGCCCTGGCAATGGGCGCGGGCATTGTTCGAGGATGGGTTGATCGATGTGAATTTCGGTCTGACGGCGCGCGGCCGGCGAATCGTCAACGCCCCGTAGGAAATGAAATGGACCCGTCCTTCTCTTAAACGGCCTCTAAAATTGGGCCAAGATGAGAATGTGAATTTCATCTGAAACAGAGTAAGGAGGGT
>JAKACW010000058.1 GCA_021821045.1 Pseudomonadota bacterium | reverse complement strand
ACGCCGGCGCCGACGGTACGGCCGCCTTCGCGAATCGCAAAACGCAAGCCGTCCTCCATCGCAATGGGGGCGATCAGAGTCACCACCATCTTGATGTTGTCGCCCGGCATCACCATCTCCACCCCTTCGGGCAGTTCGCAGGCGCCCGTCACGTCCGTCGTGCGGAAGTAAAACTGCGGGCGGTAACCTTTGAAAAACGGCGTGTGACGACCGCCTTCTTCCTTGGACAGCACGTACACTTCCGCTTCGAACTTGGTGTGCGGCTTGATCGTGCCCGGCTTGCACAGCACTTGGCCGCGCTCCACTTCCTCACGCTTGGTGCCGCGCAGCAGCACGCCCACGTTGTCGCCCGCTTGACCTTGATCCAGCAACTTGCGGAACATCTCCACGCCCGTCACCGTCGTCTTCGTCGTGGCCTTGATGCCCACGATTTCCACTTCGTCGCCCACTTTCACGATGCCGCGCTCGATACGGCCGGTCACTACCGTGCCGCGACCGGAGATCGAAAACACGTCTTCGATCGGCATCAGGAACGGCTTCTCGATGTCACGCACCGGCTCAGGAATGTAGGAGTCCATCGCTTCCACCAACTTGAAGATCGCCGCTTCGCCGATGTCGCTCTTGTCCCCTTCCAGGGCCTTGAGCGCAGAGCCCACCACCACCGGCGTGTCGTCGCCCGGAAATTCGTACGTGTCCAACAGCTCACGCACTTCCATTTCCACCAGCTCCAACAGCTCGGCGTCGTCCACCATGTCCGCCTTGTTCAGGAACACCACGATGTACGGCACGCCTACCTGACGGGACAACAAAATGTGTTCGCGGGTCTGCGGCATCGGGCCGTCCGCCGCGCTCACCACCAGGATCGCGCCGTCCATCTGCGCCGCGCCCGTAATCATGTTCTTTACGTAGTCCGCGTGTCCGGGGCAGTCCACGTGCGCGTAGTGACGCTTGTCACTCTCATATTCCACGTGCGCCGTCGCGATCGTAATACCGCGCGCCTTCTCTTCCGGGGCGCTGTCAATTTGGTCGTAACCCTTCGCCTCGCCGCCAAACTTCGTCGACAAGACCTTCGTCAACGCCGCCGTCAGCGTGGTCTTACCATGGTCCACGTGTCCGATCGTCCCAACGTTCACGTGCGGCTTCTTACGCTCAAATTTTTCTTTGGCCATGGAGAGACTCCTTTTATCTAACCTTGTTTAATCTAAACTTGATGATCAAGCGCCAAACCAAAATCAAGAACCGTTTACCCCGCGCCGGCCGCACCGTCCTTGCGCAAACGGTCGCAGCGACTCTTTGGCGCGTTTTAACTTTGGAGCCCATAACCGGATTTGAACCGGTGACCTCTTCCTTACCAAGGAAGTGCTCTACCAACTGAGCTATATGGGCGCAAGGAACCTCTGATTAACTCGTCGAAGACGTCCCGCTTCGCTCGACCTAATCAGAGGCTCCCTGAAAAACAGTAACTCGTTTCAAACAACCGCTACGGGTCGCTTGAAACGTATTACTCGCGTCGCTTGTACAACCCACCATTCCTACACAAAAGCTGGAGCGGGTGATGGGAATCGAACCCACGCTATCAGCTTGGAAGGCTGAAGTTCTACCATTGAACTACACCCGCATCGTCTACTACGCTTACCGAGAGCACCCACCAATCCGCGGTGCTGTCGCTAGGTTGAACCGCCAGTCTCGGCCAGTAGTGCGGTTCGTACGTTGTCTTCGCGATCCCGCCACCTCGATGCGAAAAATGGTGGAGGGGGGTGGATTCGAACCACCGAAGGCAGAGCCAACAGATTTACAGTCTGTCCCCTTTGGCCGCTCGGGAACCCCTCCCAAAAAATAGTCGGCTATTTTGGCGTAGCGCAATCGCGGTGTCAACTCTAACCCATTAACAAAAAGCAAGAAATCCGACCGCCAATCGCGAACCACTTACCGGCGGGCCAGAGACACCTGCGTCTCGGTCACGCGCCAGAGCCACTGAATCGGCGTGCCACACGTCAGACGTTGATTTGATCCACAGCGAGCACCGCCCCAACTCGGGCGCGCCGTAGCGCACTATATATATGTGCGCACGGGAAGGGAAATCATTTACTCACGCTTAGATTTAAAAAGGTATTTTGACGAGGCCTCGTGCGCGCCTACTAAGCTCTTCATTGTGTTAGCCGAAACCTACCCTTGACGGGGCAATGCAGATAAACTGCGCGCCTTCTTATATTGGGCGTGCTTGGCGGATACATATGAAAAACGTACTTATTTGTGGCGGCGCCGGCTACATCGGCTCCCACATGGTCAAACTCCTGGCCGAGGCCGGTTACGACGTTACCACGTTCGACAATCTTTCCACGGGGCACCGCGAAGCCGTGAAGTGGGGCCATTGGTTCGAAGGGGACTTGCTGGATACGCTGTCGCTCGAAGCCGTATTTCGCAAAACCAAGTTCGATGCCGTCATTCATTTCGCGGCCCGCTCGCTGGTCGGCGAATCGATGGTCCGCCCAAGCCTCTACTACCAAAACAACGTGGTTGGGACCTTCAACCTGCTGGAAAAGATGGTGGAACACGGCGTGCCGTCTATAGTTTTTTCCTCGACCGCCGCCGTCTATGGCGAACCGCAGGCCACACCCATACACGAGTCTCACCCAACACTTCCGATCAATCCCTACGGACGCACCAAAGCCGCCGTTGAGACGATGCTGCGCGACTACGCCGCCGCATACCGTCTGCGCAGCGTGAGCTTGCGCTATTTCAATGCCGCGGGCGCCGATCCCGAGGGCAGCATCGGCGAATCGCACCAGCCAGAAACCCATCTTATCCCCAACGTTTTGCGCTCGTTGCTCGAGACCGAGCGAGTCCTGCAAATTTTCGGCGACGACTACCCCACACCCGATGGCACCTGCGTGCGCGATTACATTCACGTTTCCGATTTGTGCGACGCCCATCTGCTGGCCCTGGACTACCTGGATAAAAACGAGGGCGCCTACAGCTTCAACCTGGGCAACGGACAGGGGTTTTCAATTCTGGAAGTCATCCGGGGCGCTGAAGAAATCGTGGGCAAACCCATTGCCTACACCCTTTCTCCCCGACGCCCCGGCGATCCGGCCGTCCTCGTTGCCGACAGCCAGCGGGCACGCTCCGAACTGCGCTGGCGGCCGCGCTATACGGATATTCGCGAAATCATCGAAACAGCCTGGCAATGGCACCGCAACCCGACTTATTGATCTCGATCCCGACGCATGGTCAATAGGATGACACCCTTACCCGCGTTCACTACAATAACGCATCGCGCCAAACGGAGCTGACCGGCGCTCCACAATTCGAGGGACTGTAATGAGGTTTTTTGCTTTTGTTCTCATCCTTTTCATCTCGCTTGCGGCGTATAGCCAAGAAACCCAATACGTATCCGACCGACTCGACATCACATTGCGCGCCGGCAAAAGTAACGAATACCGCATCATTCGCTCACTGATCTCCGGCACACCGCTCACCGTCCTGGAAGTCGACGAAGAAGCGGGCTACACCCGCGTTCGTTCGCCCCAAGGCGATGAAGGCTGGGTGTTGACGCGCTACTTGGTGGCCGAACCCGTGGCCCGCGATCGCCTGGAGCAAGCAGAAAAGCAGATCGCGAAGCTTAAGGAAGAGAAGACCAAACTCCAGCAGCAGTTCGGCGAGACATCGACGACCAAATCATCGCTCGAAAAAGAGCACCGCGCGCTTACAAGCGAAAACCAAAAGCTCGAAACCGAACTCAACCGCATCCGCCAGACCGCGGCCAACGCGCTGACGCTCGACAGCGAAAACCAGGCCTTCAAACAACGCTTAGTCGTGCTCGAGCGGGAGCGCGATGTTCTGAAGCAACAAAACGAAGCGCTTCAAGACCGCAGCAGCCGGGACTGGTTTCTTGCCGGGGCGGCCGTGCTGTTTTGCGGCATGCTGCTCGGGTTCATCATCCCGAAGATGCGCTTCAAGAAAAAGTCAGACTGGGGATCGCTGTAGAACGTCTAGACAATCAGCCAGAGGTTTCTGGACTTGTGAGACGCACCGCTGACATCGCTTCCGGCAACGGCTCGTCATGCCCCCAGCGCAGAGCGCGCAAGCGGGATATCTTCTTGTGCTGGTGATCCTGCATGTGGGCCAGCACCGCCGATAGCGAATGCACCGCATCGAGCACGTAAGGGCCCTTGTTCAGCATAACGCATTCCGCGCGCACGCCCATCGCCGCGTCGGTGAATTCCGGCCGCGAGCGAATGCCCTTCTTGGCAATTGTCTCTAAAACTTGCGTGGCCCATATCACCGGAACATGGGCCGCCTCGCACAGCCACAAAATCTCTTCTTGAATCTCCGCCGTGCGCACGCTTCCGAGCTCGACCGACATGTCGCCGCGCGCAATCATGACGCCCACGGGGTGTAGGCCGATGGTGCCCAGCAGAATATTCGGCAGGTTCTGCACCGCCGCGCGCGTTTCGATTTTTATCACGACAGGCAAAAACGGCGCATTGCGCCGGCGAAGTTCAGACCGCAGCGAGTCCACGTCCTGGATCGACTCCACAAACGACAGCCCCACCATATCCGCATAACGGCAGACGAAATCAAGATCCTTCAAATCCTTCTCGCCCAGCGCCGGCAGCCGCAAAGATGCGCCGGGGAAATTTAGCCCCTTTTCGTCTCTGATCTTCGCACCGGTGGGCGCCGCGCGTGTAATCCTCACCACAACCCCGGCAGGGCACCGTCGCTCGACTACGCCGCCGATCTTGCCGTCGTCGATCCATACCTGCGCGCCAATCTCCAATTGCTGTACGACGCCGGGAAACGTGCAAGCGAGCGCCCCGACGACGTCGCTCTCAAGCCCAGGGATGGCGAGTTCGTCGCGAAAATCGGCGTTCAGCAGCAGCACTCCGTCCCCCATTCGCACCTCGATCGCGGCAGCGTCCCGAACAACCTCCGCTACGCCAAACCCTTCGCTCCAGCGCGCCTGCCGGTGTGTCGATGAACGGCGGCGTACTTTCGTCCCCGCGGCAACGTAAGCGCCTTGATCGCCCTGGGCCAGCCACACACCGTCGGCCATCCGGCGCACTACGTTGAACTTCCGCTTCTTATGGCGCAGATCGCGCAAACTGAGTATGTCGCCGGGGCGCAGATCGTCGAAAAACGCCTCAGCCATGTGAAACGCGCCTTTCGCATTGGTCGCCGAAAAATGCGGAGACAGGTCATCGATTCCAATTTTTGCCAGCAGGACGGACGCCGGCAGAACAGTCTCGCCGCGGGCATTGCGCTTAGCGCGAATGTGGATGATATCGTCATGGGGAGGCGCCACATGGGTGCGCACCTTGGGGCCGGCAAGATCCATGAGAATGCGGCAAGTCAGCCCAGTTTCCTTTTCGGCGCGGCGAACATTGGCCACCATACGCCGCCACGCGATCGCGTCATCGTGGGCACAGTTGATGCGAACGCAATCGGCGCCCCCGAGCAAGAGGTCTCTGACCAGCTCGTAGTTGGTTGCCGCATCCGATGCCAGCGTGACCAGAATTCGAGTTTCGCGGCCGCGGGGATTGACGCCGAACAACGCTTCGCCGTTACGCTTTAGGAATTGGTGCCCTTCGCCAAATGCCGGAGCGGGAAGGCGGTCGACCGGCGCGGGAGCGAGATCCAGACATCGGCTCAGGACATTGAGCACGGCATTTACGTTGGCGAGAACGTGGGGCTCGCAGCGTCCCAACGACGATAAGCCGGCCTGCGCTAACCTCTCTTGCAACGGCCGCAAGTCACGTTGGCGCAACCACAAATAGTGCGCCAGATTCACCATGCTCTTCGTCGGCTGCTTGTCTATCCAGCGTCCCGACAACGGCTCGAGCGCCTGGCTTGCCGCGGCCCGTAAACCGGCGGCCAGCCCCGCCAGTTCATGCACCAGATCAAAGAGATCCCCGTCACGGGCTTGTTCGGCAGCGCAGATTATCATGATCGCAGCTTAAGGGCGGTGCGTTTCAACATTGTTACAGCTGCCCCTGGGTTTACGGGAATTTACCTTTGGCGTGTGCAAAGTCGAGCCGCGGATCCGCTACAAAACATGCTGAAATTCGAGCGGCCACTCTGCCCGGCAACCGGATAAACACCATGATCAGTATTCGCTACAAAGCCTTCATTCCCGCCGGCCTGCTTGGCGCCGTGCTGATCGCACTGACGTCGATCGCCCATTTCGCAATCACCCAACTGACCAACACAAACGCGTCGCTGGCCGGCCGCTATCACGAAATCGAAGAGGTGCGCCACATCGAGGTTGCCGTCAACCGGTTGGTTTACCCGCTGGTTGCCACATTGATGGTTGAGTCGCCGGAGGCGCGCGACAGCGTGACCCGGCGTCTGGACGAAATTCGCGACATGATCGGCGAGCTGCGGGAATTGGCCGTCGTCAACAGCGAAGAACACGAACTCCTGAATATCATTGACAACCGCCTAACCCATATCGAAGGCATCAGCGGCATCATGTTGAGACTCCCCCCGTCGGAGCACCAACGGGCCATGGCCATGCTGAACGACCTCACCGCGTACCAACTGACCCAACTGAGCGACCTGATTCACACCTGGCACGAAGACGAGGCGCGACAGGTGAATGAACTGCAAGAAGCGTCGGCCGCGGTGGGCGATCGGTTTCGCTGGTGGACCGGATTGTTTGCCTCGGCCCTGGCGATGCTGCTCATATTCGCGCTGTGGCTGAACAACCGCATTCTGGTCAAGCCCGTGATGACCATCAGCCGTTCCACCTCCAAGCTGGCCGCCGGCGAACTCGAATCACACATCACACTGAAGGCCAACGACGAACTGGGCGGTTTGGCCGCCGACATCAACAACATGGCGGCATCCCTGCAATCGGTCCACCAGCGCTTGGAAGCCATGGCCAACTCCGATTCCTTGACCGGACTGCTCAATCGGCGCGCTTTCGAAGCCATCGCGCCGCGGGAATTCGAAGCGGCGCGCCGCTACCGTCGCAAACTGGCGATAGCCATTCTCGACCTGGATCACTTCAAACTGGTCAACGACACCCACGGCCACAAGTCGGCGATGAGGTGCTGCGAACCGTGGCCAATCTCATGGCGACGACACTGCGGCAAAGCGACTATGTATTCCGCTTTGGCGGCGAGGAGTTCGTACTGCTGCTGCAGGAAGCGGACGAACCGTGCGCCATGACGACGCTGGAGCGGTTCCGACGCCGGATCGCCGACGCCGTCATCACCGTGGGCGATTTGCAGCTGCGCGTCACCGCCAGTTTCGGCGCCGCCTGTTATCCCACTGACGCCCAGGACGTCGAATCCCTACTTCAGCTCGCGGACGCCGCCCTTTACGCGGCCAAAAATGACGGCCGCAATCGCTGCTACACTCACGCCGGGCGGACACAATTAGACCAACCCGCCATCGTTCGCCCACAGCTCGAATTCAGCTAGGCCGAGCCAGCGCGGTCGGTCTGGCCGCCGCGAAACCCTCTATCAATTCTTTTATTGATTTAGTAGATTGCAGCTACCGTCGCGCCCATTTTTCTCTTCTTCTGAGGGCCAATCATGCTGCCGAACCCGCCCGTTCAACGTGCCTTGCCACGAAACCTGATGTTGCTGCTCGCCGCGATTGCGCTCTCGACAGTCGTCCACCGCGCCGAAGCCAGCACCTATACGCTGGCGCGAGCGCCGCAGATCTCAGCCATCGCGCTCGTCGACGCCTGGACGCCGTTCCTGGAGCGCCTGTCCAACGATACAGGTGAAACCATCACCTTGAAGGTCTATCAGAGCCGGCAAACATTCGAGGGCGACTTATTCAATGGGGCGCCGGATTTTGCGTTCATGAATCCTTACTACGCCGTGCTGGCGAAAAAGCGCCTCGGTTATGCCCCGTTGGTCAGAAACGGAGCGGAAACGTTGCGGGGCGTCATCGTTGTGCGGCGCGACAGCCCCATCCAGTCCGTCCGGGATCTCGAGGGCGCAACCATCGCCTTTCCCGATCCGAACGCAATGGCCGCCTCCCTCTATCCACGGGCGATCCTGACCAGCGAAATAGGCCTGTCTTTCAAAGCCCAGTACGTCGGCGCCCATGAGAATGTCTACCGCTCGGTTTACCTGCGCCAGGCCGACGCGGGCGGCGGGGTCAACACGACATTTTCCAGCGAACCGGATGAATTGCGCTCGCAGTTGAGGGTAATTTGGCAGACGCCCGACTTGCCGTCCCATCCGTTGATCGCCCATCCCCGTGTACCGCGCGCGGTTCGCGACAAGATCACTGCGGCCATCCTCAATATGGCCAACGACAACCAGGGCCGCGCACTACTCAAGCAGGTCGGTCTCGACACCCCAATATTGGTCGATTTTGAGCGCGACTTCGGCCACATCGAAAACTTTGGCCTGGAAAAGTATACTGTGGATTTAGGGCGTTGACGCTCGCGTCAAATCAAGCTGGCGCATCCGCAACCGTTTGCTTGATATAAAATACAGCTATATGAAGTACCCATTTTTCCGTCGCCTCGAAGTCCAACTCTCCCTGTTGACCGCCCTGTGTGTCGTGATAACACTGCTGGCTTTCGGCGCCCACGTCGCGGACAAGGAAACCGAGAGGGCGGAACGAAACGCGATCGACGTCGCCACAGGCATGGCCGCGGAAGTGGCCCGTTTGGCAGCCAATCACATCGTCCTGCGCGACTATGCCGGCCTGGAAAAGAACTTGGTGATCATTTCGTTTAGGATAACGCCACTCAGAGACATCATGGTCACCGACGACGCCGGCCTCGTTCTTAGCCGGGTCGATCAGGTGGATGGCGAAGTGCGACCGCGCTTTGAGTATCAGATTCTGACAACGCCGAACACCCGCGCCAAAGCGTTGGAAGTCCACAACGAATCCATTGTCGCCTGGCATCCGATCAATCTTGGACAAACCCACGCCTGGGTACGCGTACGTTTCAGCTTAGCCCAGGCACGCTCGCTGCAACGCGACGTGTACATCAACACGGCGGTTGTCGCCGTAATCGCGTCCACCTTATGCGCGCTACTGCTGATAACTTTCTTGGGGCCGCGGCTACGGACCCTCAAGCAGCTCACCGACTTCGCCGGCCGAATGGATGCGCAATTGGGCAAGCAGGTTTCATTGCCGAAAAGTTCAGTCGAAGTCGATACGCTGGCGGATGCCCTCAATCTCGCGTCGAAAACCATCGCCGACGATCAAAAAGCGTTGCAGGCCAGCGAAAGCCGCTTGCGCTCCGTCGTCGAGAATATGCCGATCATGCTGGTGGCGTTCGACGCCCATGGCAATCCGATCGTCTGGAATCGGGAGTGCGAAAGGGTCACGGGTTACACGGCCAGCGAGGTGCTCGCCAACCCCGCCATTGCCCAGCGCGTCTGCCGCGACGTCCCGCTCGAGATAGACCAAGCGACCACCACGGAGCGAAGAGGATCCACGCAGGGCCGGGAACTGCGCGTGCAAAATAGAGCAGGCGAGACCCGAATCATCTACTGGACGGACATATCCGATAGATTCCCCATTCCCGGCTGGGCGGCTTGGCGCGTTGGTTTGGATGTGACGGACAAAGCGGAAAGTGAGCGCATCAAGAACGACTTTATCGCCAGCGTCAATCACGAACTGCGCACCCCGCTGACGTCCATTCGCGCCTCGTTGAGACTATTAGGCACGGGCGTCGCAGGCGAGATCCCGCCCCAGGCGCAGAACATGCTCCGTATTGCCGAACGCAATACGGAAAGGTTACTCAGGCTCGTCACCGATATACTGGACATCCAACGCATGGAAGCCGGCGCATTTCATCTCTCCAAACACCCCGTTGATGTCATTGAGCTGGCCCGCGAAACGGTTCAAGCCAACGAACCGTTTGCCCGCCAGCGCAGCGTCTCCCTCACGCTGCAGGCATCCGCCGAAGCCGCCAAGGTCTTGGCCGACAGCGACCGACTGGAGCAAGTCATCACCAACCTGATCTCCAATGCCGTTAAACACTCAAGCGCGGGGGAAACAGTTATCACAAGGGTGGACCGCGCAAGTGACCGCGTGCGCATCGAGGTCAAAGATTCGGGTCCGGGCATACCGAAGGAATTTCAAAGCAGAATATTCGGGCGTTTCGCCCGCGCCGACCAGTCCAACGCCAGCGCCAGCAGCGGAACTGGCTTGGGTTTGTTTATCAGCCGAACCATTATCGAGCAACACAACGGATTGATCGGTTTCGCCAGCGAGCCGGGCGAGGGAACCACTTTTTTCATCGAACTGCCGGCGCTGCTGGAAAATGCAGGCGCCCGGCCGTGCGCGGCGTCGTGAAGCCGATAGCTTGTGGCCGCGGTCTCTCCTACCGGCACTGTGCCTAACGGCTATCCTTTGATGCACACCAGCGGGGTTAGCATAGCGACTTTGCGCGCCAAGCCCGAATGATCCGCCGCATCGACCACCGCGTTGACGTCCTTGTAGGCGCCGGGCGCTTCCTCCGCTACACCGCGAAATGACGGGCTGCGAATGAGAATCCCCCGCCCCGCCAGCTGATCCACGACGTTGCGGCCTTGCCATTGCTTAGTCGCCGCTTTGCGGCTCATCGCGCGCCCGGCGCCGTGACACGCGGAACTGAACGATAAGCTTTCACTTTGGGCGTTTCCCGCGAGCACGTAGGATGCAGTTCCCATGGAACCGCCAATTAGCACCGGCTGGCCCGTGGACTGAAAAGCCGCCGGCAGATCGGGATGACCGGGACCAAACGCCCGCGTCGCGCCCTTGCGATGGACAAACAAGTTGCGCCGCTCGCCGTCGACCTCATGTTGCTCGAGCTTGCAGGTATTGTGCGAGACGTCATAAAGCAGCGGCAGTGTGACATCAGGGAAAACCTGCTTCACGGCCTGGCGCGCGAGATGGGTAAGGATCTGGCGATTCGCCAACGCGCAATTGATACCCGCGCGCATGGCGCCCAAATAGGACTGTCCCAGCGGCGAGTTCAGCGGCGCGCAGGCCAATTCGCGATCCGGCAAATGAATGCCGAAGGCGTTGGCCGCCATCACCATTTGCTTCAAGTAGTCGGTGCCGATTTGGTGGCCCAATCCGCGGGATCCGCAGTGAATGGTGATCAGCACGTCATCGACGGCCAAGCCAAATGCCGCCGCCGCTTTGTCATCGAAAATCTGAGCCACCCGCTGCACTTCGAGATAGTGATTGCCCGAACCCAAGGTGCCCATTTCGTCTTGCTGGCGCTTCTTGGCGTGATCGGACACGGCATCCGGCTCCGCCCCGGCCACGCAACCTCGTTCCTCGATGCGTTCGAGATCGGCTTCATGGCCGTAACCATTGGCGACGGCCCAGCGCGCGCCGCCCTTGAGCATGGCGTTCATGCCGTTGCCGGAAAGATGGATGGCGCCGCGGCTGCCGAGTCCGGCAGGAATAGCATAGTAAAGAATGTCAGCCAATTCCTTTTGGTGGGCCAATATGGCGTCGCTTTTTAGTCCCGTATGGAGGCTGCGCACGCCGCAAGAAATGTCGAACCCCACGCCGCCGGCGGAAATCACGCCGTCTTGCTTGGGATCGAACGCCGCCACACCGCCGATGGGAAAGCCGTAGCCCCAATGGGCATCGGGCATGGCATAGGCGGCTTTGACGATTCCCGGCAAAGTCGCGACGTTGGTGATTTGTTCGACCACTTTTTCGTCCATGGCCGCGACCAACGCCTCATCGCCGAATATCACCGCCGGCACACGCATCCCGTCACGGGGAGCAATCTCCCAGCGAAAGGCCGTGTGCTGACTAAATACATCCAAGTTCACTCTAGAAACCTCGAGTTGCGATCCTTAAAACGGGCCGGGCGCGCTGGGATTCGCGAGCATGCTCGCGGCTACACGTCGACCACGCATTGCGCAACCCAGTGACCGCTTTCATCTTGCTTGACGCTCAACGCGGTCATGGTCGCGCCTTTCACCTCGACCGCCGGCTGGTGACGACCACGGTCCACCACTTCGCCCCATGCGCGAGCATTCAGCGTATCACCCTCGATGCGCACATCGAACTTTGAAAATAACATTTGGCGAGTAGCCATTTCGTACACCAGCGCGTTCAGCCAGTCCACCAGCAGCAACTCCTCGTCATCGGCGCGACAAACAATGTCGACATTTTCGAGCGGCTTCACCAACGCGACGTCGGTAATCACCGCCGTCATCGCGGTGGCCACTTCCCCAAATGCCTGCGCCAGCGTCGCACCCTCACCGCGCAAACCCATGTCCGCTTCATGATCAAAATGGGACCAAGTCATCGTTTCACCCAGCAGTCGTGCCGCCCATGGTACACCAACAACTCGGGCGAACTCTCTCACATCCGGCGCCGCAAGCCGACTGTGCTAACATTGCCGCGGTTTCTCTTTCCAATCCCATTAAGACTTCGAAAGGACCAAAACGTATGAACGGACAATTTCGACTTCGTAGCATCGTTGCAGTTCTGTGCCTGTTGGTTGGCTTTAGCGTCCAAGCGGCGGGCGAACAGCAAGGCGGATCAGGCGCCATCGCGGAAATGAGCAACGTGATGATCGGTTTGCAGCACTACCCATCGGACGCGGAGAAGGCACGCCTCAAACAGATCGCCGCCGACGCCAATACTTCGGCGCAAGAAAAAACCATCGCCACCGCCCTAATGAACATGGAACACAATGTTTCTTCCGGCGACAAAGCAAAGCTGAAGCAAATCGCCGACGACGCGTCAGCCCCGGCCAATGTCCGCGAACTCGCGGGCATACTGATGAACATGAGCCACAAACCCAGCGCCGAGGACAAGGCGAAACTGCAAAAGCTCGCCGCCCAGTGAGTGTTACTCGCCGGGGACGCTTACACGTCCCCGGCCCCCTCAACCCCCGCTCTACCCGTCGCGATCCCAGGCAAAATTCCTCCGATACGTAGCAGAACGAATCAGCTTTCTGCGGGAAACTTGCTAGTCTTTTGACCCAAGCCGCGATCATCCCCGATCACAGCGGCGACGCACCCCTGCTGGAGAATAATTTCCATGAACTACAAGCAGTTTAGTCTATTGGCGGCGACCGCCTTCGGCCTTAATACGGCGGCCGCGGTCACACTCGAAGAGATCGCGGCAATGTCCGATCCGGCCGCGCTGAGAGAGATCGCCACCGGCGACGACGACGCAAACCTTCGCCGCGCCGCGCTGGCCAAAGCCGACGAGCCCGCGCTGTATATCCGTGCCGTCGACAACGACCCGTCGGAGGAGGTGCAAGAATTCGCCCTCACCCGTATCGACGATCAAACCCAATTGGAGCGCATCGCCACCACCCACGAGTCCGACGAAATCCGTGCCATCGCCGTCAGCAAAGTGGAGAAGCAGGAAATCATCGTCCAAGCGGCGTTGGAAGATGACGAGGAATTCGTGCGTGAATCGGCGGTTGACGTGCTTGAGGATCAGAAAATCCTGGCGCGAATCGCACTGGAGGACGAATCGGAAGATGTGCGCGAAGTCGCAACCGCCCGCTTAGAAGATCAAGCCGTTCTGGCGCAAATCGCCATCGAACATCAGCAAGAAGAAATCGGCGAAATCGCGCTGGCGCGGCTGACAGATCAAGCGGCGCTGCGCAAAATCGCCACTGGAGGCGCCACCGGATTCATACGCCTCAACGCGCTGCAGAATCTGACCGATCAAGCAGCTCTGGCAGCGATCGCCCAACACGATCCCTCCGAGCATGTACGCAAGACAGCGGTAGAACGGCTGACAGACGTCAGACTCATCACCGAAATCGCCAGCAACGACAAATCGGCCTATGTCCGCAACGTGGCATCAACGGTCGCCGCGCACATGCAGGTTGGCGCCGTCGGCAGCGTTACCGAGTAACGCTGAATCAACGTTTACTAAGCTGATCCACATCCCGCACCGCGCCGCGCGAGGCGCTGGTGGTCATCGCGGCATACGCCCGCAACGCCGCAGAGACCTGGCGCTGACGACCGATGGGTTTCCACGCCGCCGCGCCTTTGGCGTCCGTGTCGCGCCGGCGTGAAGCCAACTCCCCGTCGGACAGCGCCACGCGAATGCTGCGATTCGGAATATCGATCTCAATGATGTCGCCGTCGGCGATCAATCCAATCGCACCGCCCTCCGCCGCCTCCGGCGATACGTGACCAATGGACAGCCCCGACGTGCCGCCGGAGAAGCGCCCGTCGGTGACGAGTGCGCAGGCTTTGCCGAGCCCTTTCGACTTAATATAACTGGTGGGATAGAGCATCTCCTGCATGCCCGGTCCACCGCGGGGACCTTCGTAGCGGATCACCACCACATCGCCTTGTTTGATCTTGTCGCCGAGAATGGCCTCGACCGCCGCGTCCTGGCTTTCGAACACACGCGCCGGACCGCTGAATTTCAGAATGCTGGCGTCCACGCCCGCCGTTTTCACCACACAACCCTCTTCGGCAATGTTACCGTAAAGCACGGCCAGGCCGCCGTCGCGGCTGTAGGCGTGCTCGACATCGCGAATACAACCTTTCGCACGGTCGACATCCAAATCGGGCCAGCGCTTTTCCTGGCTGAACGGTTCAACGGTTCGCACGTTGCCGGGGCCGGCGCGGAAGAACGTTTTTACGGCTTCGTCCGTGGTCACGGCGACATCGTAACGCGCCAAAGCATCCGCCATGGTGGCGCTGTGTACGGTCTTGACGTTCTTGTGCAACAAACCGGCACGACCGAGCTCACCCAAAATGCCCATCACGCCGCCGGCGCGATGCACATCCTCCATGTGATATTGCTGGGTGCTTGGCGCCACCTTGCACAAATGAGGCACTTTATGGGAGAGGCGATCGATGTCGGCCATGGTGAACGGCACGCCGCCTTCTTGGGCCGCGGCGAGCAAATGCAATATCGTGTTGGTGGAACCGCCCATAGCGATGTCCAACGACATGGCATTCTCGAAGGCCTCGAACGTCGCAATGGCCCGCGGCAAGACGCTGGCATCGTCCTTTTCATAGTAGCGTCGCGCGAGATCGACGATCACGCGGCCCGCGTCAAGAAACAGTTTTTTGCGATCGGCATGGGTCGCCAGCGCGCTGCCGTTGCCGGGCAAGGACAAGCCCAACGCCTCGGTGAGACAGTTCATGGAATTGGCGGTAAACATACCCGAGCAGGAGCCGCAGGTCGGGCAGGCGGAACGCTCCATTTGCAGGGTTTCTTCGTCGGAGATCTTGCTGTCCGCCGCCGCCACCATGGCGTCCACCAGATCGAGATGCACTTCCTTACCGCGAATGACTGCCTTGCCCGATTCCATCGGCCCGCCGGAGACGAACACTGTCGGGATATTCAACCGCAGCGCCGCATTGAGCATGCCGGGGGTGATCTTGTCGCAATTGGATATGCACACCAGCGCATCGGCGCAATGGGCATTCACCATGTATTCCACGGCATCCGCGATCAACTCCCGCGAAGGCAGGCTGTACAACATGCCGCCGTGGCCCATGGCGATGCCGTCGTCCACGGCGATGGTGTTGAATTCCTTGGCCACGCCGCCCGCTTTCGCGATTTCCCCCGCCACCAGATCGCCCAGATTCTTCAGGTGGACGTGCCCCGGCACAAACTGGGTAAAGGAATTGGCGATGGCGATGATCGGCTTGCCGAAATCGCCATCCGACATGCCGGTGGCCCGCCACAAGGCACGGGCGCCGGCCATATTACGGCCATGGGTGGAGGTGCGGGAACGATAGTTGGGCATAGCAGTCTCTTAAATTTCTTGAATTTTCTGGTGTTGGCGGAGCCGATCCCCGGTCGCGCAAAGGGCCTGATAGAATAGCAAACTTGTTGCGCACCCGCAGGTTAGACCGCGTATGACACCCAGTCGTTTAGAGAAAAAGCTGCTCCACTACACCGGCAAGGCCATCGCCGATTTCCGCATGATCGAAAAGGGCGACCGCGTCCTGGTTTGCCTTTCCGGCGGCAAGGATTCCTACACCCTGCTCCATATTCTCGACCGGCTGCGGGTCCGCTCGCGCAATCTGTTTTCGTTACAAGCGTTTACGCTCGATCAAGGGCAACCAGGCTGGGACGACAGCGGGCTGCGGGCGTGGCTCGAGGAGCGCAAGATTCCCCATCAGATCCACCACGAGAACACCTATCGCGTGGTCGTGGACAAGATCCCGGAGGAACAAACCTACTGCTCCCTGTGCTCGCGTTTACGCCGCGGCATCATCTATAACTACGCCGCCCGCCACGGTTTCACCAAAATCGCCCTGGGCCACCACCGGGACGATCTCATCGAAAGCTTTCTGATGGCGGCCATGTATAACGGTGAAATCCGCTCCATGCCGCCCAAACTGCTCACCGACGACAAACGCCATATCGTCATCCGGCCGCTGGCGTACTGCCAGGAGCGGGACATCATTGCGTTTGCCCAAGCCCAGGCCTTCCCGATCATCCCCTGTAATCTGTGCGGCTCGCAGGAGAATTTGGCGCGCAAGAAGGTCAAAACGCTCATTGGGCAACTTGCCTTGGACAATCCTAAGATTCCCAGCAACTTGCTCCATGCGCTGACCAACGTCAAGCCGAGCCAGTTGATGGATAAGGGGCTGTGGAACTTCAAGAACCTCGAATCGGAGCGGCGCCTAGAGAACGCTACGGATGACGAAGCGATCAAAGGGGTCATAAAATTTCCACTGCCCGTACACATTGAGACGGGCGAAACCGCGGAGAACGCACATGAGCACCTTAAAAATCTATCGCGATAACTCCGGCGAGGCGCTGGAAGCCGTCACCAACCATGACACGATCGCAAGCCGGCTGCACAGCATCGGGGTGCGCTTCGAACGCTGGCAAGCCGCCCAACCGCTCACCAAGGACAGCACCCAGGACGAAGTCATCGCGGCCTACAAAAGCTCCGTTGATCGCCTGATGAAGGAATATGACTTTAAGAGTTGCGACGTGGTATCGCTGCATCCGCAACATCCCGACAAGGTTGCCTTGCGCAAGAAGTTTCTCGACGAGCACATCCACACCGATTTCGAGGTGCGTTTCTTCGTTGAAGGCAAGGGGTTGTTCTTCATCCATGACCAGGACAAGGTCTACGGCATCCTATGCGAACAGGGCGATCTGATCAGCGTGCCGGCCAACACCAAACATTGGTTCGACATGGGCGAGAACCCGGCCTTCAAGTGCATCCGCCTGTTCACCACGCCGGAAGGTTGGGTGGCGCAGTACACGGGCGACAAGGTGGCTGACAAGTTCCCGCGCTTCGAGCAGTTCTAAACGATGGTTCACGCCATCGTCACCGATATCGAGGGCACGACGTCGTCCATATCCTTTGTTCATGACGTCTTGTTCCCCTATTCGAAGCGGGCGCTACCGGCATTCGTCCGCGACCACCAGCACGACCCCGCCGTGGCGAAATGCCTGGATGACGTGCGCCGCGAGGCAGGCAAGCCATTGAGCGTCGAGCAAGTCATCACCCAGTTGGATGAATGGATTGCTCAAGACAAAAAGATTACGGCTCTCAAAGCGCTGCAGGGCATGGTCTGGGAAACAGGCTATCGCAACGGTGATTTCAAAGGGCATATTTACCCTGATGCCTATACCCATCTCAAAAAGTGGCATGACAAGGGCATCAAGCTGTATGTGTATTCCTCCGGCTCGGTGCACGCCCAAAAACTGATATTTGGCTACACGGAGTACGGCGATTTGACGCCGCTGTTTGACGGCTACTTCGACACGACAATCGGCCACAAGCGGGAATCAAGCGCCTATCAAGCCATCCTCCGCGCCATACAGGTACCCGGCGACCAAGCGCTGTTTCTCAGCGATATCAAAGAGGAATTGGATGCGGCGCGGGCCGCCGGAATGAAAACCACTTGGCTGGTGCGCGAACAAGCGCACGCCGATCCCCTGGCCGAACACCCGCAGGCCACTTCGTTTGAAGACGTCAAAACGTAACCCACCAAACGTTCCTCCTATCAAAAAAATGTAACGGCGGCCGATGTTTGTAGGGCCGGCAACGGGGGTTGCCGTGCTCGCATTTTCCATGCTGAGAAGCGATGTTTACCCGATAACGGGTCAACGTCGCGCGGCTACGCACCAATGAACAGGGAAGTGAGCGCGTGAATATCTCAATAAGACATAGGCTCTATACGGCGCTGATGTCATTGTTCGCCTCGTTCCTGACGGTATCCACCGCATGGGGCGCCGATCTGCTCGAACTTAACTTGGAAGATTTGATGGAGGTGGAGGTCACCTCCGTCTCCAAGTCTTCAAAGACCGTCGCCGACTCGCCGGCGGCAGTGTTCGTTATCACGCAAGACGATCTTCGCCGCAGTGGCGCAACGACCATTGCCGAAGCGCTGCGCATGGTGCCGGGCATCGAAGTGGCGCAAGTGGATTCCAACAAATGGGCCCTCACCTCCCGCGGTTTCAATCGGCGCTTCGCCAACAAGCTGCTGATTATGATGGACGGTCGCACGCTCTACACGCCGCTGTTCTCCGGCGTGTTTTGGGAAGTCCAGGATACCCTGCTGGAAGACATCGAGCGCATCGAAGTCATACGGGGCCCCGGCGCGACCATTTGGGGCGCCAACGCGGTCAACGGCGTCGTCAACATCATCACCAAGAAAAGCCAGAACACCAAGGGCCTGCTCACCACGGCCGCGGCGGGAACCCATGAGAAAGGCAACGTGAGCCTGCGTTACGGCGGATCGCTGACCGAGAACGTTTCCGCCCGCGTATACATGAAGGCGCTCGAACGCGGCACGTACGATCAAGCCAGCGGTGAGGAAGGTCACGATGATTGGCGCATGCAACAGTTGGGTTTTCGCGGCGATGGCACACTTGGCCGGCATTCGCTCACCTTTCAAGGCGATGCCTACACGGGAAAAATGGGCGAGACTGTGAACGTCGCGTCCACGACCGTTCCCTACTCCAATGCCTTTGATCAAGACAGCGACGTCTCCGGCGAGAATCTCCTGACCCGCTACGAATACCGGCACCCGCAACATGGAACCATGACGCTCCAGTTTTACTATGACCACACCAATCGCGTAAATCCGTTGCTCGTCGGAGAAGACGATCGGCGCATTTACGATCTGGATTTCTACCACTCCTTCAGCGTTGACAGCCACAACTGGGTGTGGGGCGTGGGCCGGCGCACCATTGAGGACAAGATCCAGGGAACAGATTCGCTGTCCGTCGACCCCGCGTCGCTGGACGAACATCTGCACAGCTTCTTCGTTCAAGATACCTACAGTGTATCGCCGTCGTTCGACATAACGGCGGGCGCGAAAGTCGAGAGCCACACCTATTTGGACACGGCGCTGCAACCGAGCCTGCGCGGACTGTGGCGTGCGACGCCAAGTCAATCGATCTGGGGCGCGGTATCGTATGCGGAGCGCTTGCCTTCCCGAGCGGAAAGAAACATATCGCTCAACGGGCGCACTGTGCCCCCGACCACCGCGGCGAACCCCTCCCCATGGCCGATCTTGGTGCAGTTGCAGGGCGACCCGACCGTCGACAGCGAAAACATGATCTCCTATGAACTGGGCTACCGCTTCCGCCATTCCCAAGCATTCACGCTTGACTTGGCGATGTTCTTCTCCCAATACGATGACCTGCGCACCTTCGAGCAGGGAACGCGCACCTGCGCCGCCACCGGCGCCGCTCCGCCCTGCGCGCCGGGCGACTACATCATTCAACCCCAAACAATCGATTCGAAGGCAGAGGGCCAAACCTCCGGCTTTGAACTGGAAGCCGATTTCCAAATCCTCGAGGCGTGGCGCCTGCGCACCGCCTACACCTATTTCAACTTGGAGTTCGAAAAGGACGCCGACAGCACGGACACCGCCAACGCCGACTTCGAAGGCAAGAGTCCCCAGAACCAACTCTCTGTACGATCGCTCCACGATCTCTTTGTCAACTGGGAGCTGGATTTCTGGTTGCGCTACGTCGACGAGCTCCCGGCCCTTCAGATCGCCGACTATTGGGATCTCGACATTCGCCTTGGCTGGCTGCCGACGGATTCACTCGAACTGAGTTTCGTCGCCCAGAACCTCCTCGACGACGGGCGCTTCGAATTCACGCCGGATGTCATCAATACCACCAGCACTCAAGTGCCCCGCGCGTTTTACGGCAAATTGGTATGGCGTTTTTGATGTCGCGCGGATTTCTCATAGCATTGATCGGTCTTTCGGCACTTTGGCTGTCACCGGCCACGGCCCTCGAGAGCGATGAATATACGGTAAAGGCTGCGTTCATCTACAACTTCGCAAAGTTTGTTGAGTGGCCCGAGGGGACCTTCGATGACACGGCCACGCCCATCGACCTGTGCATCATCGGCGGCAACGGGATTCGCGAGAAAATCAACAGCATCGCCAACAAGCGGGCGCAGGGTCGCTCCTTCAACGTCCACGTGATCGCTCACGCCCACGAGGCGGCGTTTTGTCACATCGCCTACTTCATTGCCGACGGTACGGCGGGCACAAGCGGCGCGTCGGCCAGTGGTAAGCAACCGGAAGGCGTCTTAACCATCGGCGACACGCCGGCCTTCGTCGAAGGAGGCGGGATAATCGCCTTTGTCGTTACCAACAACAAGGTGCAGTTCCGGATCAATGTGGATGCTGCAAACCGAGCTCATCTTCGCATCAGCTCCAAACTCTTGCAGCTCGCGGAAATCTACCGCGAAGGTCGATAGGAGACTTTCTTGTGCTTGGCGTGAAACACTGGTCAATCAAGACGAAACTCTCGGCGATCATGATGCTGACGTGCGCCGTCGTCGTCAGCCTTGCAACGGTTAGCATGGTGACCAACGAACTGCTGACGTTTACTCGCGTAAAATCTCAAGAACTCAGGCGCCTCGCCAGCGCGATCGGCTCCACCGCGACGGCGGCGGTGGTGTTCGGCGACAAGAACACGGCACTGGAAGCAATCGACGCTCTGGCGCATCGCGGCGATATCGTATCGATTTCTATATTCGCGGCGAACGGCACGCTTTTCGTTCAGAACATCCAGGAATCAAAACGCGCCGAATTCGAGCCCGTCTCCTACGAGTGGTCGCAACAGTACCTGCTCGATCGCAGCGGCGGCGCGAAGGAGCGTCCGTCCATTCTGGTTGACCTGACCATGATGTTTTCCGACTTCTTCGCCAACAGGCTGGACGTATCCGAGCCGGTTCTGTTGGACGAAGAAGTTATCGGCACGGTGCATTTGCGCGCCGACATGGAGGATCTGTACCGCACGCTCGTGGCCTACAGCAAGATCTCCGGCGGTGTTCTATTCGCGTCGATGCTCATCGCGTTCTTCCTGACCTCGCGTCTGCAGCGGGTTATTTCGAGTCCGATCCTCGAGCTTAAGACCACCATGGATACGGTGTCTCAGAAGAAGGACTACGCTCTGCGGGTAACGCGACGGTCTAACGATGAACTGGGCGACTTGATTGAACAGTTCAACGAGATGTTGGACACCATACAGAAACGCGACCTCATTCTCGAACAACATCGCGACGACTTGGAACGGCAAGTCAATTTGCGAACGCAGGAACTGTCTGTCGCGAACCGCGAACTGGCCAACGCGCTCGGCCAAATGGAGGGCGCGAAAAAGCTCGCAGAAGAAGCAAACGTCGCCAAATCCCAATTCCTAGCCAATATGAGCCACGAAATTCGCACGCCCATGAACGGCATTCTGGGCATGACCGAGCTGCTCATGGGCACGGCGCTGAGTGACAAGCAAAAGCGATTCGCCATGAACGTGAAGCGTTCGGCGGATTCATTGCTGCGCATCATCAACGATATTCTCGACTTGTCCAAGATCGAGTCCGGCAAGCTCAAACTGGACACCATCAATTTCGATCTGCGGACCGCCCTCGAGGAAACCGTGGAACTGCTGGCGGAAACCGCCCACGCAAAGGGCCTGGCGCTGATTTGCGACGTTCCGGGCGGCGTTCCCACGGCGCTGGTCGGCGACTCGATACGCTTATCGCAAGTCATCACCAATCTCTTGGGCAACAGCATTAAGTTTACCGAGCAGGGCGAAGTGGTGCTTCGCGTCAGCACGGTCGACGAGAACGATGACAAGGGCGTTTTGAAATTCGAGGTGATCGACACCGGTATCGGCATCGCCCCAGAAGCGCAAGCACGGATTTTCGAGGCAT
Source organism: Pseudomonadota bacterium (assembly GCA_021821045.1). Lineage (GTDB taxonomy): Bacteria > Pseudomonadota > Gammaproteobacteria > JAADHS01 > JAADHS01 > JAKACW01. The sequence goes on along the minus strand of JAKACW010000058.1, from coordinate 5,285 downwards.
TCTCACAAGCGGACAACACCATGACGCGCCGCTTCGGCGGAACCGGACTGGGCTTGACCATCTCCAAGCAGATCGTCGCTTTGATGCACGGCGAAATCGGCGTCGAAAGCGTGCCGAATCAGGGCTCCACTTTCTGGTTTACCGCGGAATTTCCCAAACAAAGCGGCGCGCGCCAAACCAAACTCATTCCGACGGATCGGTTGCGCGGTCTCAAGGTGCTGGTCGTGGACAGCAACACCACCAACCGAGACCTGCTCAAGCACCAACTCTCCGCCTGGGAGATGCGCAATGCCCACGCGGACACCGCCACGGCGGCCATGGATGCGCTGCGCGCCGCGGCCATCGAGGGCGCGCCGTATGACATTACGATCCTCGATCACTCGCTGAGCGACAAAACGGGCTTGGCCCTGGCCAAGGACATAAAAGGCGACCCGCTGACCCGTTCGGTCCAACTGATCATGCTTGCCTCCCTGGGCCACGAAGCACCGCCCGACGAGGCGCGCAAAGCACAGATCGTCGCCCAAGTCAGCAAGCCCATACGCCAGTCCCAACTTTACGACAGCATTGCCAGCGCAATGGGCGGTGCCCGCATCGGCCACAAGCCCGAGGTCGAAGAACAGAAGGAAACGGGGCAATGCCTACTGCCGCTCCATGCCCGCATCCTCATTGCCGAGGACCATCCGGTCAATCGGGAAGTGGCGATGGAAATGCTCCATAGCCTCGGCGTAGAGGCGGATTCGGCCGAGAATGGATTTGAGGTACTCGCGGCCATCGGCCGCAAGGACTATGACCTCATTCTCATGGATTGCCAAATGCCGGAAATGGACGGCTACAAGGCAACCGAAATCATTCGCCGCAGGGAAAAGGAACAGGCGATTCGAAAAAGAAATAAGCAATCGGCGATTCGCCGTATCACCATTGTCGCTGTAACGGCGAATGCCATGGATTCTGACCGCCAACAGTGCTTGGCAAGCGGAATGGACGATTACCTAAGCAAGCCGTTCAACCGAGCGGAGCTGTTTACGATGCTGGCGAAGTGGTTGAAGTCGGAGCAGGCAAGCGTTGCGCCGTTGCCCGCGCCCAAAGCGTTGCCCGCCCCGCCCAAACCCGAATCAAAACGCACGAAAGCCGTCGAGTCGGCGACCACTGCGGAGAAGGTTGCGGTTAGGGAAACACCCAAGAGCGAACCCGCGACGACATTACAGGCAAAAACGGACAAGGCCAATCTCAGCCCTCAGGCGCTGGCCAATATCAGATCGCTGCAGAAGGATCCGGGCAGCAACGTGTTGAAGCGGGTCATCGGCTTGTATCTCGAAGACGCCCCACTGTCCATCGCCACCCTGCGCACGGCGGTCAACACCAATGATCCCTCGGCGATGGCCAAGGCGGCCCACCGCCTTAAATCCGGCAGCGCCAACCTTGGCGCCGTGGATCTTGCCGAGATGTGCAAAGAACTCGAGGCGATGGGCCGACAGGGCAGCACGCAGGGCGCCGCAACGGTCTGCGCGTCGATCGAGAACGAGTTCCCCCGCGTTGCTGAAGCGCTCAAAGAGCTTCTGTAAGGGCAACGATGAGCGCCACCGTCAATGCTCGGGTCCTGATCATCGATGACGAACCAACGGAGCGTTTGCTGCTGCGACAGTCCCTTGAGAATGACGGATTCATTGTCAAGGACGCGATAACCGGCGAAGACGGCCTGGCCCTGTTCCAGCAGTGGGTTCCCGACATCGTTCTGCTCGACGTGGACATGCCCGGCATCGACGGCTTCGAAGTCTGCGAAGCCATTCGCGCCCATCCCGATGGTCACAACCTGGCCGTGGTGATGGTCACGCGATTCGATGACGTCGAATCGATCCGTCGCGCCTACGCGGCCGGCGCGACGGACTTCATCACCAAACCGATCAACTGGAGCGTGCTGCCTTACCGAGTGCGTTACCTCATGCGCGCGGCGATCAATACCGTCGCGCTAGAGAAGAGCCAAATCAGACTCGCCAGCGCTCAGCGTCTGGCCAAAATCGGCTATTGGGAGTTTTACCCGCGCCAGGCCGCGTTGGCGGTGTCGGAGGAACTGTGCAGCGTGTTCGACTATGAGCACCGCAGCGACAACTGTGAGATGCAGGATCTGCTCGGCATCATTCACCCCGAAGACCGCGACATGATCAGCCAGAAAATCTCGCAGGCGCAGCAATCGGGGACGCCGTTCATCGTCGATCATCGCATCGTCGACGGCGGCGGCGACATTCGCTATGTCCAACATCAGGTTGCCGTGCGCAAGGATGCTCAAGGCCACTTGCTGTCGGTGATCGGGGCGTTGCAGGACATCACGCCGCGCAAGCGGCAGGAAGACGACCTGCGCCGCGCGAAGGTCGACGTTGAGCAGGCGAATCGGGTGAAGACCGAGTTTCTGAATAACATCAGCCACGAAGTGCGCACGCCGATGAACGGTGTACTGGGAATGCTCACCTTGCTCGGCGAAACCACTTTGGACAATGAACAACGTGACTATCTTGGCAGTGCGCTTACGTCTGCGGAACGGCTGCTGACGTTGCTGAACGATCTACTGGATTTTTCGCGTTTGACCGGCGGCGTCGATGAACAAAACGAAGTGATCGCGCTGGCCCAACTGTTCGCGGAAATCGGCACCCGTTACGACGAAGCCGCCAAAGCGAAGGGGTTGCGGCTCGACGTTCGCCTCGAGGATAGCGCGAGCACCGTTGGCGTTCCGTTATCCTCAACCCGAAAAATTCTTTCCATCTTGATGGATAACGCGATCAAGTTTACTCGAACAGGCGGCGTTGCGCTCAGTGGCGCAATTGCATCGGACCCAGTGACGCACGCCGATCGCCTGATCATAAAAGTCCACGACACCGGCATAGGAATAGAACCCGCTGCTTTATCGAATATTTTTGATTTGTTCACCCAGGAAGACGCCTCCACGACGCGGCCCTTCGGCGGATCGGGCGTCGGCTTGGCGCTGTGCAAAAAACTCGTCGATCAGCAGCACGGCCTCATCGAAGTTAACAGCCGTAAAGCCCACGGCAGCACCTTTTCGGTCACCTTGCCGTTGGTTGCGCTGAAGGACCGTTAAATTATTCGGAATCAACCCGATACAACATTTGTTGCCCAACAGGGATCGAGTAGGAAATATGACCACCATGACGGATCAAGCAACGGTACTCGTTGCCGACGACGACACTGCAACCCGCCTGCTGCTGCGCGAAACATTGGAACAAGCTGGCTTCCTCGTCGTTGAAGCGGAGAACGGCGCCCAAGTCACCGGCGTGTTCAACACTCACAAGCCGGAGATTGTTCTTCTGGATGTCGAGATGCCCGAGAAGGACGGCTTCAGCGCCTGCTACGAGTTGCGACAAAACCCGGATGGCAAGACCGTTCCCATTCTCATGGTCACCGGCCTCGACGATTTGGATTCCATCAACAAAGCGTACGAAGTCGGCGCGACTGATTTTGTCACCAAACCGATCAACTGGACTATTCTCGCCCATCGCGTTCGCTACATGCTCAGAGCGGGCCGCGCGTTTCACGATTTGCGCGAAAGCGAAGCGCGTTTGGCCAACGCCCAGCGCATCGCCCAGCTAGGCAACTGGGAGTGGGATCTGCCCAAGAAGAGCCTGCGATGCTCCGAAGAGACATACCGAATTTTCGGACTGCGACCGCCCATGGCGGGGTCTTCCTATGATGTTTTCTTCAACACGGTTCATCCCGCCGATCGCGACATGGTTAAGGCGGCGCTCGACCGCGCCTTGCGCCGCGGCAAGTCGTTCAGCATCGATCATCGCCTGGTGACCCCCAATGGCACCGAGCGCATGGTACATCAACAGGCGGAAATCGTGTTCGACGAATCGGGCAACGCCGTCAAGATGAACGGCACCATCCAGGACATCACCGAACGCAAGAAAGCCGAAGAACAGATTCGCACGCTGGCGTACTACGATACGCTGACCGACCTGCCGAACCGCATCATGTTCAAGGAGCACTTGAACAAAGCACTGGCGCGCTCGCGCCGTCGCAACACGCTCATCGCCATATTGATTCTCGACCTCGACCGCTTCAAGCGCATTAACGACACGCTTGGTCATACGGTAGGCGACCAACTGTTGCGCGAAGTGGCCAACCGCCTGGTGGGTTCGGTGCGCAAAGAGGACATGATCGCGCGCCACGCCTATGACGAGTCCGCAGCCAGCGTCGCACGCCTTGGCGGCGACGAGTTCGCCGTCATGCTCAGCGATGTGGAGTCCGTGCAGATTGCAGCCAAGGTCGCCCGCCGAACACTGGATACGTTGGCCGCGCCGATTTCCCTGGAAAAGCAGGAAGTGTTCGCCACCGCCAGTATCGGCATCGCCGTGTTCCCCTTCGATGGCGAGGACGTGGAGACATTGCTCAAGAACGCCGACACGGCCATGTATCACGCCAAGAGTGAAGGCCGCAACAACTACCAGTATTACACCAAGTCCATGAACGCCTCGGCGTTCGAAAATTTGGCACTGGAGAACAGTCTGCGACGCGCCCTGGAACGGGAGGAATTCGTCCTTTACTACCAGCCCCAAGTGGACATCGACTCCGGACGAATCGTCGGCGTGGAAGCATTGATTCGCTGGATTCACCCCGAGATGGGTCTCATTTCGCCTGTCCAGTTCATCCCGTTGGCGTTAGAAACGGGTCTGATCGTGCACATGGATGAGTGGGGATTGCGGGTGGCGTGCCTGCAGAACAAGGCGTGGCAGGAAATGGGCTTGCCGCCCATTTGCGTGTCGGTTAACGTCTCCAGTCACCAGTTCCGCCAAAAGGATCTGACCAAGACCGTGGCGCGGATTCTTAGCGAAACGCGGCTTGATCCCCGCTATCTCGATATCGAGCTGACGGAAAGCACGATCATGGAAAACGCGGAAGAGACCATCAACACGCTCCATGCACTCAAGGATATGGGCATTCGGCTGTCGGTGGACGACTTCGGCACGGGCTATTCCTCGCTCAGCTATCTAAAGCGGTTCCCGCTGGATACGGTGAAAATCGATCGCTCGTTCATTAAGGACATCACCACCGACCCCGACGACGAAGCGCTGACCCGCGCCATCCTGGCCATGTCCAACAGTTTGAAGTTGAGGGTCATCGCCGAAGGTGTGGAAACCGAGACCCAGTTTAAGTTCCTGGCCAGCAACGGCTGCGACGAATTCCAGGGCTACCTGTTCAGTCGACCGGTATCCGCCGAGGAAATGACCAAGATGCTGAAGGCTGGGGAAATCTTCAGAGCCGATAAAGATGCCGTG
>JAKACW010000057.1 GCA_021821045.1 Pseudomonadota bacterium | reverse complement strand
GAATGGCGTTTTCCCCTGGCGCGCATCGAACGCGGCATCATGGCGCCGCCCATGGGCATCGATCAATTGGCGGGCAGCGTTTTCGCGGACGTCGGTGCCGCCTGGAGCGAGGGCGGTTCGCCGGACGACTATTCGCGCGGATTCGGCATTGAGTTGCACGCGGACACGCGGTTCTTTTATCACCTGCCGCTTCGGTTGCGCCTCGGCTATGCCAGCGGACGCGATCGTTTCGGCGACGACGAAGTGTATTTGCAGGTCGGCAGCTCGTTCTGACGAAGCACGCTGTCGGCGGCGCCATGGCCGCGAATTTTCCCGTGATTCAAAGCAAGCGCCAATTCAATCGCTGAACGATCCGCTCCCACCAAACATAGCCAGTGGTTGTGGGAGCGGATCATTCCGCGATTCTAAGGGGACTCTAATGCCGCACCGCGTACCAAACGCGCCCGAGGATCTCGTGCAGAGCGATGCGCGTTTGTGAGATGCCCGCCGCTGACGGCAGCCACTTGGAGAACCAGAACGACTCCCGCGCCGAAAACTTGGTCGGCGCGGGGATCACCTTGACGCCGACTTGCTCAAAAACCGTTTGAGAACGGGGCATGTGCCAAGCATGGGTCACCAGATAAACCGTATCCATGTTTTTCGCGGCAAGCACACGTTGGCTGTAGAGCGCGTTTTCATAGGTGGTCCGGCTTTGGTCTTCCAGAATCACATCGGCGATGCCGAACTCATTGCGCAACACCTCCGCCATCACCTCCGCCAGCGATCGGTCCGCTTGAAACAGCTTACCGCCGCTGACAATCACCGGCAGTCCGGTTTGGCGATGCAGAAACGCGCCATAGCGAATCCGGACCAGGTTTGCGTCGTCGACCGTTGTGGCGGGGTATTCGGGTGCCGGGTTATAGTAGCCGCTGGCTAAGATCACGATGGCTTGTGCTTGCGGGTTCGCCAACTGTTGCGGCGTGAGCGCTGGGGTGCGTTCGAGCGAGGCGATGACGGGGTCGGAAAAGATCTGCGCGGACGTCGTATAGAAGCACAGTATCAAGACGCCGACGGTCCAACCGGCAAGCTGCGGCCGCCGCCGCACAATCAGCCAAGCGCCGATCAAGAGAAGTAAATAGAGGCCCGGCGGAAACACGAGGGCTTCAATAAGGCGGGTGATCGAGAGTTCCATGGGGCGCCATTATAGCGCCCGTTGTTACTACTCGATGGTTATTCCAAGTACCGCTGTTCGATCCAGCCGATGGTCTTGCGGTCGTCGAGCACAATCGCGCTCCACACGCCGTCGGTTTTCAGTGTGTAGACCGTGACCCCGGTGGCAACGTGGGAGACTTCCGCCGAACCGTTGTCGGGCGCCTGATGCACGGCGACCTGCGATTGGGTGACGACTGCCGTGGCTTTATCTTCGAGCAGATCTTTCAAATTGCGGGTGGCCTGCGTGGCGCCCCATTTGATGGCCTCGATGTACCAGCGCGCGGCTTCCGCATTGTCTTGCGGTACGCCATAGCCGTTTTCGTACATGACCCCAAGGTTGTATTGCGCCGAGGCGAAACCTTGCTCGGCCGAGCGGCGCAGCCAGTGGGCGGATTGTTCGAAATTCCGCGCGACGCCTAGGCCTTCAAAGTACATCAACGCCAAGTTGTACTGGGCGCTCGGCAGCCCTTGATCGGCGGCTTGCTGGTAGTAGTCGAATGCTTTGCCGTAGTCCTGCGCAACGCCCAGCCCGGCTTCGTGCAGCATGCCCAGGTTGTTGCGCGCCATGGCGTAGCCCTGGTTGGCGGCGAGGTCGTACCAACGTGCGGCTTCCGTGTAATCGTGAACCACGCCGCGGCCCAATTCGTACATCACAGCCATGCTGTACTGGGCGCGCGGATCGCCTTGTCGCGCCAGTTTGTGCCAGGTGACATACGCTTGGTCGTCATTGCCTTCGCTGAACGCGGCCAGGCCGGTTACGAAGTTGTGCGCCGAATCGCTGATGGGCGCGGCGTTGATCGCCGCGGCGAGAAGAAAACTGCTTAGGGTCAAAGGCACGATCCCACCCCCGTTCCGCTTATTTTTTGTACAGTTATGGTGCCCATGCTGCTTCCGATGGTCAAGTGCGGCGCGTTACCTGGACCCTACCAATGTGTTGCTAGAGCTAATTTACAAGATGTATGCCAATAGCCTAAGTGGCTTATTTGTGGTGAGAAATCCGCGCGGTCGTGGGCGGTGGCGCGCCGGCTGTTAAGAAAATCGACGTGAGTCGGGGTGCAGCATGGCTACCACGCGGCGTCGCGCTCAACAAAGGTCGTGGCCTCAGCCAATGCCGCTTTGATGGCCGATTGGGCGAGGTTCATGGCCCATCTGCCGGTGTCGGACTCGTAGTAGCCCACATACTGTTCCAGGTCGTTGTCGCTGATTTCGCGATAGGTATAGAGATAGGTGGCATCGGCAACCGTGAGCAAGGCGCTCTCCATTTGGTCGCGCGTCTGCGTTACCGCGTCCTCCAGCGTCTTGGCGTTGAGTCGCTTGTTATCCGTCAAGGTGCTGTTGCTGGCGATCAACACGCTGCGCAACACGGCCATCTGGCTATCCAGCGCCAACTCCGATGCTTTGCTGGCACCATCTAATCGTTTGAGCAAGTCACGGCGGTGCTGCATTGCGGGCGCGTCGTCGTGGCGGCGGGCGTAGGCCATCGCTTGATCGAAATCGTCATCCTTTCCGGGCTGCGACTCGAGAGCGAGCATGCGCTTGGCCAAGGGCGAGGACAGCGTCTCCGTCCATGCGCGAAGCCGGCGTTCATCATAGTGGTCGAGATAGTGCTGCTTGGCCGCCGCCGTCAGACGGGAGCTATCAAACGCGCGGGCAATGGACGATTCGAGTTCCCGGTAAGCCTGCGGTTCGAGGGACGAACCATAAGTCTGAATTTGGTGCGAGGCAAAGGTCGAGATTTCCGCAAGCTGGCGGCTCAGGCCGGATAGTTCGAGAAGCCGGTCAATTTGCTCGGTTCGCTCATCGGCGCTTGCCGCGGCGGCGGCGCAAAACAATGCGATGAGAAAGGCAGCGACCCGTTTCATTCCGTATCCTTTGTTGCGGCGATGCGCGCCGCGCGCAAGTCGACCCTCTGCAGGAGCAATGCGCCCACCACGAACAGCACGAGAATGGACAAAATGGCGGCGCGCGAATCCTCCAACACCAGTCCCGTCAGCCCCATGAGCAATGGTCCCATAACGACGGCGAACTTTCCAAACATGTTATAGAAGCCGAAGAACTGCCCGGCTTTGGCGGGGGGGATGATGGTGGAGAACAGAGAGCGGCTGAGGGCCTGAATGCCGCCCTGAAATAGACCGATGAAGACGGCCAAGGCATAGAACTCGGCGGCCGTTTCCATGCGGTACGCGAAAATCAATGCGATGACATAGGCGAAGATGCCGACCATGATGCCGCGTTTGGCGCCGAATCGCTCGCCGAGTTTGCCGTAGACGAGGGCGGCGGGAAAGCCGATGAATTGAGTGATCAGCAGCGCCAGGATCAGGTCGTTGGCGTTCAAGCCGATGGCGAGCCCGTAGTCGACCGCCATGCGAATCACCGTATCGACGCCGTCGATGTAAAACCAGTAGGCGATGAGAAACATGTACGTCATGGGCAATTGCCGCAGGTGGCGCAGTGTGGCGATTAGGTCTTGCCAGGCCGTGCGCAGGGCTTGTCCCGACCCTTGTTGTGACTGAGGTGTGCGATGTTCGGTAACAAAGAGCAGCAAGGGCAAGGTGAATACGCTCCACCAGATGGCCACGCAGACGAACGATGCTCTCACAGCGGCAGCGCGGTCGGCCAGTCCGAATGCCTCCGGCCATTGCGTCATGGCGACATTGAGTGCAAACAGCGCGCCGCCGCCCAAATAGCCCACGCCGTAGCCGAGGGCGGATACCCAATCGCGTTTGCTTTCCTCCGCGACGTCGATCAGCAGCGCGTCATAGAAGATGTTGCTGCCCATGAAGCCCAGCGTGGCGGCCAAGTAAAGCGCCAGTGCCAACTGCCACTGCCCACTCGCCAATAGAGCCAAACATGCAGTGAGCGCGGCGCCGATGAACGCAAACACCCCAAGCAACTTCTTCTTGAGACTGCCGCTGTCGGCGATCGCCCCCAGCAGCGGCGCGGCAATCATAATTGCCAGGCTGGCGGCGCTATTGGTCAACCCGAGATAGAACGTGCTCTCGGTCGCCGAGGCATCGCCGGCCCAATAAGTCTTGAAGAACAACGGAAAAAAGCCCGCCATGACCACGGTCGCGTAGGCGGAATTTCCCCAGTCGTACAGGGCCCACGACAATTTTTCTCTATCAATCAATATATTAGAGCCTCAGTTCCCTGGCTTGCGCGAACTCGGGTCTGCCGCCCATTGGGGCTGCTACGGCTAGCGCAGTTAGTAACGTTTGGTTATTATGTCGCCTCTTTTTATAACGATAGCTTCTTTAGACAGGTCGACGTCGGACCTCAGAATTCATCAGAGCGCATTACACCAGAGGGTTCACAAATGTGGCAATTAATAAAGAGTGTCGCCAAGTTTGCGGCGGTGGGGTTGGCGTTAGTGTCCGCGGGACGCGCCGGCGCGGAGGTTGAGCTGGAGGTCGGTTACATGCCGATCATGGCAGTGTCGCAATTGTTCGTCTTGGAAGGCGAGGGCTGGGACAAAGAGGCTGGGCTGAAGCTCAATAAAACCCGCTTCTCCGACGGCCCGGCGATCGTCCAGGCGTTGGCCTCCGGCAAACTCGACGTCGTGTATTTCGGTATTGGCCCGGCCATGGTTGCCAAAGCAAACGGCATCGATCTGCGCGTGGTCGCCTCCAGCGTGATGGAACAGACTGCGCTGATTACTCGCGGCGAGCTGGCGAAATACATGGACGGCGCGGCCAGCGCGAAAGACGCGGTGGCCAAGTTCACCGCCGAGCAAGGTCGCAAGCCGAAAATCGCCAGCATGCCTAAAGGTTCGGTGCCCGATACCGTGTTGCGCTATTGGTTGTTGAAAGTCGCCGGCTTGACGGAAAACGATGTCGAGATTTTGGGCATGGGCGCCAGTCGCGTGCAGCAGGCGTTGCTGGCCGGCTCCATCGACGGAGCGTGCATTCTCGAGCCTGTGCTCACGATTGTTCTGGAGCGGGATCCGACGGCCAGGGTTGTAGTTTCCGGCAACGAAATGCTGCCCAATCAACCGGGCGCCGTGCTGGCGGTGCGGGCGGAGCTGATTAAGGAACATCCCGAGGTGGTGCAGAAACTCGTCGAATTGCACAATCGCGCGACGACTCAAATCACGCAGAAACCGAAACGCGCGGCTGAGCATATTCATGCTGCGATCGGACGCGGCTTGATCCCGATTCAACTGGTGGAACGGGCGATCACGTCGCCTTATGCGAAATACGTCGCCGATCCCCACAGCATTGTGCAGTCGACCAAGGCCATGCATGATTTCCAAGCGGAGATCGGCGCGCTCAAGAAACCCGTGCCGCTCGAGACCCTGTTTGATACTTCTTACTACGACGTTGTAACCAAGGCGCCGTGACAAAAACCAAAACCCTGGCGCTGGGCGCCGTTGGACTAGTCAGTCTTTTGCTGCTGTGGGAAGGCTTCGCGCGCAGCGGTGCGGTGCAGTCGACGCTGATTCCCGCGCCCAGCGCGGTACCGGCCGCATGGATGTCGGAGTGGGATCTCGGCTTCTGGCAGGACATGGTCGCGGCCAGTTTCAGCCACTACGCCGTCGGCTTGCTTATCGGTTCTTTTCTCGGCGTGTGCATCGGCGTGGCGGTTGCGCTCATGCCGCGGGTCAATGCCAGTCAAGCTTGGATCGTGCGGATCGTGCGGCCCATTCCACCCTTGGCCTGGATTCCTTTCGCCATCATCTGGTTCGGCGTGAGCGAAACCGCCGCCGCCTTCATCATCTCCATCGGCATTTTTTGGATCAACTACTTCGCCGCCCTTACTGCGGTGCAGTCGGTCGACAAGGACTTGATCGAAGTGGCTCGCGCCTTTGGGCATCATTCGGCGATCGGCCGCTTGTTCAAAGTGATTCTGCCGGCGGCGTCGCCCGGCATCCTCGGCGGCTTGCGCACCGGACTCGGGCAGGGCTGGATGACCGTCATCGCGGCCGAACTGTTCGGCATTCCCGGCATCGGTCAACGCATGATCGAAGCATCGGGTCTATTGGCCACCGATGTGGTCGTGCTGTACATGCTCACCATTGGCGCGCTGTACGGCATCACGGATTACATTTTCATGTTGGCGCAAAACAGGTTGCTTGCATGGCAAAAATAATCGAGATCTCCGGGCTGTCGTTGGGATTTCAGCGTGACGAGCAGCAACACACCGTTCTGGAAAATCTCCATCTGGGCGTGGAGCGCGGCGAGTTTCTCGCCATCGTTGGCCCGTCGGGAGTCGGAAAATCAACGTTGCTGCGGGTTGTGGTCGGGCTGACCCAAGCGTTCGCCGGCGATGTGAAGGTGCTGGCGGATAAGACGCCCAATCGACGGCCCATCGCCATGGTGTTTCAGGAGGCGCGTCTGCTGCCGTGGCGCAAAGTGCTGCGCAACATCATGCTGGGCTTGGAAGGGTTGGATCTTGATGCCGCGACCCGTCGCGAGCGGGCCGAACGGGCGCTGTCATTGGTTGGTTTGGCCCATTGCGCCGAGCGCTGGCCCCATGAGTTGTCGGGCGGACAGCGGCAACGCATCGGCTTGGCCCGTGCCCTGGCTGTCGAGCCGGAACTGCTGTTGATGGACGAACCGTTCGCCGCGCTGGATGCGATTACCCGCCAAGGACTGCAAGATGAACTGCTGCGCATTTGGGCCGAGACGAAAAAATCGATTTTGTTTGTGACCCACGATATTGACGAGGCCGCATATCTGGCCGACCGGGTGATTCTGTTGGGTGGTTCGCCGGCCCATGTCACCCGGGAGTTCAGCATTCGTACGCCGCGCCCGCGGGCGCGCGACGGGGCGGCGCTGGCCGCGGCAGTGGGCGAGATTCGGGCGGGGTTGTCGGAGTCCTATGCTTATCGCGTGGCGAGTTCTGCTTAAGGAATGCGCGATCGATTGCCTGCACCGAGGCGCCGTTGTGGGAGCGGTTTCCTACCGCGATTGACTCGGCGAAGAATCGCGGTGGTCGCTCCGGGCGTCCTGCCCTCTCGCGACATTCGCACTTTCGTGTTCATCGGAAACCGCTCCCACAATGGCGATGAACTCGACAATGAATAAGGACTACTGAAACTGTGACCAAATTGAGGCACTGAGGCATGAGCGAACTAAAAATTGTCCTTCACGCGCCAACGCCTGGCGCGCTGACGCGGGCCCGTTCCAACGCGACCAATCTGCGCAACGCCGAGCCCAATGCGCAAATTCGCATCGTCGCCAATGGCGAAGCCATCAACCAGGCGGTCGCCGAGCGCGACGCCGGCACCGACGAGTGTTTGGTGCTGTGCAATAACAGCTTGAAAAAGAAAGCGCTGGAAGCGCCCGAGGGCATCGAGGTCACGACCGCCGGCATTCTATTGCTGGCCCAGTTGCAGCAGGAAGGCTGGATTTATATCCGTGCCTGACGCGAGAGCCCCTATAAAGTGCAAGTTAATTTTTCTGTTTTTCTGAGTTATTCTTACTTTCGTTTGCAAACAAGATCGAGAACATAACTACATACTTCCGGAGGTTCGAGATGGCTGCTAAGACTGCAAGCACGACTGATTGGCAGGTCGTGATCCCGCTGACGATTTACATTTTTATTCTGGGCATCATCGGTTACTCGATGGCCTAATTCGCGCAGAATCCGTTTACGGAAACCCCGCTTTGGCGGGGTTTTCGTTTTCTGGGGCAGCGGTTTTCACTCACTGGAGGAACAGCTTATGGCAAAAACATTATCGACAATGCTGGATCTGGGTACCCAGGCGCCGGATTTCGCGCTGCCCAATATCAACGGCGAGACCGTTCGTCGCGATGACTTTCGCGGCAAGAAAGGTCTGCTGGTGGCGTTTATCTGCAACCACTGCCCCTATGTGAAGCACATCGCGCACAAATTTGCGGAAGTGGCGAAGGAATTTCAAAAGGGCGGACTTGCTGTCGTCGCGATCAGCAGCAACGACGTCGCCAACTACCCTGACGACAGCCCGGACAAGATGAAAACATTCGCCAAGGAGTCGGGTTTCACCTTCCCCTACCTGTACGACGAAAGCCAGGCCGTGGCCAAGGCCTACCGCGCCGCCTGCACGCCCGATCTGTTTCTGTTCGACGGTAATTTCAAACTGGTTTATCGCGGGCAATTTGACGCCAGCCGGCCGGGCAACAACGTGCCCGTCACCGGCCAGGATCTCGTCGCCGCGGTGGACAAACTGCTGTCTGGAAAAGCGATCCCCGCCGAGCAAACGCCCAGCTTGGGCTGCAATATCAAGTGGAAGGCGGGCAACGCGCCGGAATATTTCGGCTAACCGATGAGGTGGACGTCTTTGGGCAGGACGATGTCCACCGCGACCGGCAGGTGGTCGGACACCACATGGTTGAGCACCTGAACGTTCTTAAGCTCCAGCTCCGGCGTCACCAGGATATAGTCGAGCTTCTTCGACGGCCGCCAACTCGGGAAGGTTTCTTCCTGCTCGAACGGCGGGACAAAGTTGGTATTGCTCACCAGCGTGCGAATCTCCTGGCTGTGGGGCTGGCAGTTGAGATCGCCCATCAGCACCACATGTTCGAACTGATTGGCCAACTCGGCAATAAAGCCGATCTGCATTAACCGCGCGCGCTTGCCCAGCGCAAGATGGGCCAACAGAATAACGATCGGATGGGGATTCTGACCGTAGCGCACTTCGATGACGCCCCGACCCGGAATCAGTCCGGGCAGTTTGTGCTCGTGAATTGATGTCGGTTTGATGTGGGTGAGCAGGCCGTTGCAGGCTTGGGCGAATTTGCCCAGATTGCGGTTGGTCTGGTAGTACCAGAACGGAAACTCGCATTTCTCCGCCAAGTATTGCACCTGGTTAACAAACTGGCTGCGCAGACTGCCCGAATCGACCTCTTGCAGCGCGACGATGTCGAAGTTGCGGGTGATGTCGGCGATCCTGTTCAGGTTTCCTAGGCTCTGCTGATGGGGAAGAATGTGCTTCCAGCTTTGCGTCAGGTAGTGGCGCAGGCGGGTCGAGGCGACGGCGACTTGGATGTTGTAGCTGAGTAAACGGAGATGATTCTTCGGTCGATCCGAGCGCGCTGCCACCGGTTCGTCGGGAAGATGCTTGGCGGCAATGATATTGGTCGGGCTCATAGCTGGAAGACCGTCTCTCCTAAACGCTCCGTGAGTTTGAGGTTCTCAGAGTAGTCCACGGGGCAGTCGATGATGCTTACCGTATTGTCGGCCAGGGCCTGCCGAAGAATAGGGAGCAGTTCATCGCCCTGCGTGACCCGGTATCCTTTGGCGCCGAACGCTTCGGCGTACTTGACGAAATCCGGATTGCCGAATCGTACATGGCTCTGCCGGCCGTAGGTATTTAATTGTTTCCACTCGATTAATCCGTAGCCGCCATCGTTCCAGATCAACACCACCATGGCCACGCCCAAACGGACGGCGGTTTCCAACTCCTGGGAATTCATGAGGAATCCTGCATCGCCGGTAACGGCGACAAACTTACGCTGCGGAAACGCCAGCCGACCGGCGATCGCGCCGGGAACCGCAATTCCCATGCTGGCAAAGCCATTGGAGATGATGCAGGTGTTGGGGTGTTCGCAGCGGAACATGCGCGCCATCCACAGTTTGTGGGCGCCCACGTCGCAGATCACGATGTCTTCCAGGTCGAGCGCCGTGCGCAGATCCCAAATGATCTTCTGTGGCTTGACCGGGCAGTCTTTGTCGTCGCGGTGGAGATTCATGTCCTCGATCAGGGCCTGGCGCAGCGGGCGCAGGCTTTCGGCCGCATGGGGTGTGGCGAGGCTGGCGATCCGACGCAGGCTAAGGTTGATGTCGCCGACCACGCCCACGGCAACGTTGTAGTGGGCGTCCACTTCCGCCGGCGACATGTCGATGTGGATGATGGCTCTGTCGCGGGTGGGGTGCCACAGGTACGGATGGTACTCGACCAAGTCGTAGCCGATGCAGATGATCACATCCGCCCGATCGAAACCGCAGTTCACATAATCGCGCGACTGCAGCCCGGCGCTGCCCATGGCCATGGGATGACGGAACGGAATGGCGCCCTTGGCCATGAACGTGTTGGTGACCGGAATGTTGAGCCGGGTGGCGAACTCGGCCAGGGCGCCGGTGGCGTCGTTTCGAATCACGCCGTTGCCCGCCAGGATGATGGGCTTGCGTGCCTGGGAAATGAGCGCTGCCGCCCGCTCGATGGTTTCGCTTGCCGGCTCTGGGGCGCTGGCGTGGGTGACCGGCAACGGCTGCTGCAGCGAGGCCAGCGCAGCGATATTTTCGGGGAATTCAATGAAACAGGCGCCGCTTTTTTCCGTCTGCGCCAGTTTGAACGATTTGCGCACGACCTCCGGGATAATCTCCGGCGTCACAATTCGCGACGAGTACTTGGTGATGGGGCGGAAGATTTCTTCCAGATCCAAAACCTGATGGGATTCTTTATGCAGACGATTCGTTGCCGCCTGGCCGGCGATGGCGACCAGTGGTGCGTGATCCATATTGGCGTCGGCGACGCCGGTGATCAGATTGGTTGCGCCCGGCCCCAGAGTGGCCATGCAAACCCCGGCGCGTCCGGTCAATCGGCCATAGACGTCGGCCATGAACGCGGCGCCCTGTTCATGGCGCGTGGTGACGAATTGGACGCTGCTGTCCAACAGCGCGTCCATGACAGCCAGATTTTCTTCGCCGGGGATGCCGAAAACAAACTCCGTACCTTCGTTTTCCAGACAACGGACGAGTAGCTCGGCGCCTTTCATTGGATTCGGACGTAGTTCTTCTTTCTTGTTCGCCCAGTGTTGGCGGGGACGAAATTGTCCGCCTAGTTCGCCTTGGTTTCTTTCTCCGCGAGAAAGTCGACGATCGACAGCACTTCGCCAAACGAGCAATTGCAGATGCTGTTGCTCAGCCGATACTTGCCGTTGACCACAACCGCCGGCGTGCCATTGATGCCGTAGCGCTGCCCCAATTCGCGGGCGCGGCGCAACTTGGCTTCCACTGCGAAGGAGCGGAACGTTTTCTTGAAGTCGTCTTGGCTCACGCCCTGCTCCGCGAAAAACGCCTGCAGGCTCTCTTCCGTATCCAATTTGCGCTTGTGAGCGTGGATGGCCGTGAACAGCGCCGGATGAATCTTGTCCAGCACGCCCAGAGCCTCGGCGGCATAGAATGCCCGGCCATGGAGTTCCCAATCCGGGCGCAGGATGGCCGGCATCCGAACAAACTCGATGTTGGCGTTCTTGGTCTTCAGCCAGCGCTCGATGAAGGGTTCGAAGCGGTGGCAATGGGGGCAGCCGTACCAAAATAGCTCGACGACTTCGACTTTGTCCTTGGTGTCGGTGGGCTGGGCCGGGACGATAGCCTGGTAAGCGATACCTTCATCATAACGGGCGGCGAGCGCGGCGCCCGTCATCAGCGTGAAAAAGCTCAAGACCACCAGCAACAATTTTGCAAAATTCATTGAAATGTCCTCTGAAATGCGGCTGCGCGAGGCCCTCGACGGGCGCGAACTCTTGATCTCGTTATCGGGCCGATTATAGCGCGGGCCTGGGTCGTTGGCTAAACCGCTCGGGCCGCGTCGCCTCGTCGGAAGTTTTGTGGTATAAAATTGCCTCCCTAAAGAGGGTTAAGAGGAGTTTTGATCATGTCGCCCACAACAAGAAAAACGTTGACGTCGATTTTGAACCAGCAGTACCTGTGCGAATCGCTGACCATCAAGGAAGTGGAAACGCTGCTCGATTTCACCGAGTTCGTGACGTTCGATCGCGATGCGGTCATCGCCGACGCCGGCGAGGTGGGGGACGCGCTCTATTTCGTGATCAAGGGCGAGGCGGCGCTGATCTACTCCGACAACGGTCAGGATATGGAAGTAGGTCGGATGGTCGAAGGCGAACTCATGGGCGAAATGTCCTTCTTCGATCGCGAGCCGCGACTGCTCGCCATGCGGGCGCTCAAGGATGACACGCAGGTGCTCAAGCTCACCCGCAAAATGTATGAGCGGCTGCGCGTCGAGTATCCCTACATCGCCGTTAACTTGCTCGAGCATGCAATCATCAGCCTCGACCACTTGGTGCGTCGGGTCAGCGAGCAAGAGGTCACGCTGTCGCGTTACATTTTCGGCCCTGGAAAACGTTGATCCATTGGCCGGTGTGACGCAGGCGGAGTCGATCGCTGCCGTACGCCGGTCTCTGCAGCAATCGCGCTTCATGCTCGGGGCGGCGGCCGCGAAGCAGTTTCCCGCCGACAGTGGCTTGGAGATCGCCTTCGCCGGCCGTTCCAATGTCGGCAAATCCAGCGCAATCAACTTGCTCACCAGTCAGGGCAGTCTTGCCCGGGTCAGCAAAACCCCGGGCCGCACTCAGCAGATCAACTTTTTCGCCATTGACGACCAGCGCAGGTTGGTGGACTTGCCCGGCTACGGTTTCGCCAAAGTGCCGCCCTCGGTGCAGGCCGAATGGAAGAAGCTCATGGGCGCCTATTTCGAAAATCGGCAGTCTCTGGTGGGGGTGGTGGTCGTCATGGATGCCCGCCGGCCGCTGACTGAGCTCGACACGATCATGCTCGACTGGTGCAGCCAGGCCGGTGTCGCCGCCCATATTTTGCTCAACAAGGCGGATAAGCTCGGGCGATCGGAACAATCCGCGACTTTGGCCAACGTTCAGCGAACACTGAAAGCTCGGGGCGATGTTGCGACCATCGACGTGCAGTTGTTCTCCGCCCATAACTGCAGCGGACTCGAGCAGGCATGGCTGAAAATATACGATTGGCTGTTCGGCGAACTAAATTAGTATATTAAGTAGTGAATTAAGAGCAAAAAGAAAGCCCCGGTTTTGGGTTCGAGAGATGAGGGAGGGGAACCGGGGCTGAACTACACCTGGCTTGGGGAAGCCGAAGTGTATTTTTTCCTCGATCAGGGAGGTGAACGAGGAAGCGTACTTAACGTACACACCCCTTAAGATAGACCCTGGCTATGAAAGTTCAATTGAGCTCGAAAATAATTTGTAGTTCTTGAGCAACAGCATTAACTACATGATTTCATTAGTGCGCGAATCGCATATCATCAGTAGAGAGAAATTCGCGATGGGTTAATGCGCTTCGTCCCAGTTCTGTCCAAGACCTATATCGACCACCATTGGAACACTGAGATCCGACGCATTGGTCATTTGGTGGCGGATGAGTTCCACGGCCGCGTCGGCCGCGCCTCGCTCCACTTCGAATACCAGCTCATCGTGGACCTGCATGAGCATTGTCGCGCGTAGGCTTGATTGGTCGAGAGCGCATTGGGTGGCGATCATGGCGCGCTTGATGATGTCGGCCGCCGTGCCCTGCATCGGCGCATTGATGGCGGCGCGCTCGGCGTACTGGCGGCGCTGACCGTTGCGGGATTGAATGTCGGGCAGGTAAAGGCGCCGGCCATAAGCGGTTTCGACATAACCTTGCGACCGGGCAATCGCCCGCATGCGGTCCATAAACAGCTTCACGCCCGGGTAGCGATTGAAGTAGAGATCGACATATTCCTGGGCGGCCTGCCGATCGATGCCCAGTTGCTTGGCCAGCCCGAAGGCCGACATGCCGTAGATCAAGCCGAAATTGATGGCCTTGGCGCTGCGGCGCATGTCGGAGGTCACATCGGCGGCGGCGACGCCAAAAATCTCCGCCGCCGTGGCGCGGTGGATATCGTCTCCCGCCGCGAATGCCGCCTTGAGTCGCTCATCCTCCGACAGGTGGGCCATGATGCGCAGTTCGATCTGGGAGTAGTCGGCGGCGATCAAGACACAACCTTCCGGCGCGACGAAAGCTTGGCGAATGCGTCGACCCTCATTGCTGCGAATGGGGATGTTCTGCAGATTGGGGTCGCTCGATGACAGCCGCCCGGTGGCGGCCACGGCTTGATGGTACGACGTGTGCACGCGCCCGGTGCGGGGATTGATCTGCTCGGGGAGCTTGTCGGTGTAGGTGGACTTCAGCTTGCTCAGGCTGCGGTATTCCAGCAGCACTTTTGGCAATGGAAAATCCAACGCCAACTCTTGCAGCACGGATTCCGCCGTCGAAGGCTGACCCTTCGGCGTTTTCTCCAGTACCGGCAATCCCAAGCGGTCGAAGAGAATCTCCTGAATCTGTTTTGGCGAACCGAGATTAAACGGGTGGCCGGCCAACTCATGGGCCTTGGTTTCCAGTTCACCCATGCGTTCAGCCAGCTCGCCGCTTTGCGACCGTAGCATGGCGGCGTCAACCAGCACGCCGTGACGCTCCATGCGGCTCAAGACCGGAATGAGCGGAATTTCGATGTCCTGATACAGCTTCTTAAGGCCCGCTTGCTGTTGCAGCTTCGGCCACAGGGTTTCGTGCAAACGAAAGGTGACGTCTGCATCCTCCGCCGCATATTGAGTGGCCGACTCGACGTCCACCTGATTGAACGTCAGTTGCTTGGCGCCGCTGCCGGCCACATCCTCGAAGTGAATGGTTTTGTAGTCCAGATATTTTTCCGCCAGCGAGTCCATGTCGTGACGGGTGGCGGTGCTGTCGAGGACGTACGATTCCAGCATGGTGTCATGGCGGATACCGGCGAGGGAGACGCCGTGATTGCCGAGCACATTCATGTCGTATTTGATGTGCTGGCCGACTTTTGGGTGGTCCGGCGATTCCAGGATGGACTTCAACGCGTTCAAAACGAAATCGCGGGAAAGTTGCGTCGGCGCGCCGGGGTAGTCGTGGGCCACCGGCACATAGGCGGCTTGCTGCGGTGCCGCGCAAAAGGAAACGCCGACGATTTCCGCCTTCATGTAGTCCAGGCTGGTGGTTTCCGTATCGAAGGCGAAGCACGGCGCCTTGGCGAGCATGCTGATCCACTGCGCCAGCCGCTGCGGGTCAGTGACCATTTCGTACTTTATTTTTTCCCCAGTCGAGGGCGGCGGCGTTGCCGGGTTAGCGGGCGGATCCTCCGCCGCCCCTTCGTTCAACTGTTTGAGCCAGGTCTTGAATTCGAGCTTTTCATACCATTCGCGCAGCGCGGCGGAGTCCGGCGCTTGGGGAACGAGGTCGGTCGGTGCGGCGGTGAGTTCCACGTCGCACTTGATGGTGGCCAGCGCCTTGCCCATCGGCAGTTGATCGAGATGGGCGCGCAGATTTTCACCCACTTTGCCGCCGATGTCCTTGGCATGGGCAACCAAGGCATCGAGCGAGTCGTACTCCGCCAGCCACTTCGCGGCGGTCTTTGGGCCGACCTTGGGAACGCCGGGGATGTTGTCGGAGGTATCGCCGATGAGGGCGAGGTAGTCGACGATCTGGTCCGGGCGCACGCCGAATTTTACTTTCACGCCGTTGGGATCGAGCACCGTGTCCGACATGGTGTTGACCAAAGTGATGTGGTCATTGACCAACTGCGCCATGTCCTTGTCGCCGGTGGAGATGACAACGTTTATTCCTTGCTCGGCAGCGGCTTTCGCCAACGTGCCAATGACGTCATCCGCTTCGACTCCCGCGACGCTCAGCAACGGCAACCCCATCGCCTGCACTACCGCATGCAAAGGTTCGATCTGTGAACTCAGATCGTCGGGCATGGGCGGCCGGTGGGATTTGTATTGTTCGAAAATTTCATCGCGAAATGTCTTGCCTTTGGCGTCGAAAACAACTGCAACGTAGTGCGGAGAATAATCCTTCATCAAACGGCGCAGCATGTTGAGCACGCCATAGATCGCGCCGGTGGGATGCCCCTTGGAGTTGGTCAGCGGCGGCAACGCATGAAAAGCGCGGTATAAATAGGACGAGCCGTCGACTAAAACGATGACCGGAGTGTCCGAATTTTTTTCTTTGTTCATAAGCACTTGAGTTAATACTTTGGGTTTTCGTTGCCGATACCAGTAATAGACTCGCAATTATGCACCAAGCGCACCCGTTAGCGGGATTTAACGACGAGCGCGCGCGAACAAGAGTGGAAGTTATAACGATGACAAAGGATCAGAAATCGTCACATCCCAGCATGCGACCGGTCAACGATTCCATCCTCACGCGGGAATCGTGGAAGATTTTCCAGATCATGGCGGAGTTTGTCGAAGGCTTTGAACAGCTGGCGCGCATCAAGCCTTCGGTCAGCATTTTCGGATCGGCGCGCACCGATCCCAATCATCCGACTTACAAGCTTGCCGAAGAGATCGCTCACGCACTGTCCGACGCGGGATTCAGCGTGGTCTCCGGCGGTGGTCCCGGCATTATGGAGGCGGCCAATAAGGGCGCGTTTTCGGGCAAGTCGCCGTCCATCGGTTTGAATATCGTGTTGCCCATGGAGCAATCGGGCAATCCGTATCAGGATATTTCCCTGAGTTTTCGCCACTTCTTTTCCCGCAAAGTCATGTTTGTGAAATACGCTTCGGCGTATGTGGTGTTGCCCGGCGGGTTCGGCACCTTGGACGAGTTGGCGGAAATCTTGACTCTGGTTCAAACCGGCAAGACGCGCCGCATTCCCATTGTCTTGGTCGACAAGAAGTTCTGGGCCGGTTTGGTCGACTGGTTTACGGACAAACTGGTGACCGAAGGCATGATCGACCGCGACGATCTCGATCTATTCAAGGTGGTCGATACGACCCAGGAAGTCCTGGATCACATCTTCCAACACTACGAGCAGCGTGGTTTCGAACCGTCCGAAGAAGAAAAAGAAAGGTTGCTCGATTTATAAAAATCGGCAACCATTGCGGTATGTTGCGTTCAGTTTGGGTTCTTGTATTGTGCGCGGCGCCATTGTGCGCTGCGTCGCTTGCTGTTGCCGAGGAGGATGCTCCGTTACCGCCCGAACTTGGCGAGTTTGTCGCGCCGGAATCCGATGCCTCGCTGGAGCCGGAAGTGACGATCATCCAGGAAGGCGAAAGTCGCGTCGAGGAATACCGCATCAACGGCAAGCTCTACATGATCAAAGTCGTACCCACGAAGGGTTTTCCATATTACTTGGTCGACAACGACGGTGACGGCAATCTCGAAACCCGTCGCAACGACCTGGATCCCGACATTGTCGTGCCCCGGTGGACCCTATTCCGCTTTTGATCTGATGGCTTTCGCGCGACCCGTGATTGGGCAGCATTTTGCGGCGGGCGTGAATTCCCGCGCGGACTTTCTGTCCAATTTCCCATAATTGGGGCGTCATATCCCCGCGACATCGGTTTTTTGCATGAAATCTGCTTTAATCCCCGTGGCTAGCGATTTTTCGCGCTGTCTTCTGTTGGAGACGCGGTTATTTTGCGTTGCGACTGTGGTAAATTTAGGCGCCGCGTTAAGGGCGACGAAAACAGAGCACTTAAGTAAAAAACTCTATAATTATTCGAACAATCGTCTTTAATTGCAGGGAAGGGCTGATTAATTCGGTTACAGGACAGTTCTCGCCGATGATCGCAATGCAGCGAGCGGTGCAATCGCGGAACGATCCGCTCCCACAGCGACTGCAGTTTCAGTGAATTAATCAGGGGTTCCGCCGGATTCCGATGAATGACACGGCGAAGGTATATCGCCGGGGCAAGATGAATGGCAGCGATCGATTTCAAACAGTCGCTCGCGATGGTGCAGCGTCTACAACAATTGGCGTTGAATCCGCGAGCAGCCAATATGGTAACTCTGGCACTGGTGCTGGTATTGGCGTACCAATTCGCGCGTTGGACGTGGCTGGTTGTACCGCGGCCGCCGTCCCAAGGCATGCCGGCGGAGATTTTCGGTGCGGCTAAGCCCGCGACGCCAAGCGGTACCGTCGCGCAGCCCGCAACGGATCTGGCGCAACTGCATATATTCGGCTTGGCCGATGCTCCGGAGGCACAGCCGGTCGTGGCGCAACCCATACAAGAAACGCCCCTCAAGCTGGAATTGCGCGGCGTCTTGGCATCGAATGATGCGGCAACGGCGCGGGCGATCATTGCCGATGAGCAACGCAAGGAAGAGTCTTATAAATTAGAGGCGCCGCTGCCGGGCGGCGCCGTACTCAAGGAAATCCACGCCGATCACATCGTGCTGTCGCGCAACAACCGCATGGAAACGTTGCGGATGCCCAAGGATCGCCTCGATAGCATGAGCGTTGGCGCGCCCGGCGAGCGCGATGCGATTGAACCGTCGGTCATGCCGCCCGACTTGGCCACCAGCCAAGGCAGTCTGCGTGAACTGCGCGATGCGGTAATGAACGATCCGCAAAGCATTATGGGCTTGTTGCGCGCCGAGCCGGTTCAAGAGGGCGACCGGATTTCCGGTTATCGTCTTGGCCCCGGGCAGGATCCTGTGATGCTGCGACGATTCGGTTTGCGTCACGGCGACGTTGTCACCGCCATCAACGGCGTGATCCTCGATGGACCAACCAAGCTGCCGGAGCTCCTGCGCATCTTGCCGACAGCCCAGGAGCTGCGGATCGAGTACAACCGGCGCGGGCAAAATCGCTCTGTCGTATTGAATTTAAATGAGTAACGCTTCAAGGAACATGTGCATGGTTAAACGCAGAGACTACACGGACCGGACGCGTCGCGCCGCAGGATACGCGCATCGCGCCGGATCGTTGCTGGGCGCGGCGCTGTTGGCCGTATGCGTGGGCGTTAACGCGCAAACGGTCACGTTCAATCTTAAAGACGCCGAACTGGCCACGGTCATCGACACCATCGCCGGGGTGACGGGAAAGAATTTCATCATCGATCAACGCGTGAAGGGCAAGGCTACGGTGATCTCGTCCCGGCCGATGTCGAAGGACGAAGCCTATCAAGTGTTTTTGTCGCTGCTCGAGGTACACGGCTTCGCTGCCGTGGAGGCGGGCAACACGGTCAAAGTCATTCCCGACGTCAACGCCAAGCAAATCAATTCGCCGGTAGGCAGCCCGCAACGTCCCGGACAAGGGGACGAGATTGTGACGCGCGTGATCGATGTCGAGCACATCGCCGCAGCCCAACTAGTGCCCATCCTGCGTCCGCTGGTGCCGCAGCAAGGTCACTTAGTCGCCTATGCGCCCAGCAACGTGCTGATCATTTCCGATCGGGCGGGAAATATCGCGCGGCTGATGGACATCATCAGGCGCATCGATCGCCCGAGCGCGGACAACGAGATCGAGTTGATCACGCTCAGCCACGCCTCCTCGGCGGAGGTGGTGCGTATCATCACCGCGCTATTGCAGCAGGAGCAGAAGGATCCCACCCAGCAGGGCGTGCTGGCGTCGCAGATCCTGATTGCCGATGAGCGCACCAATAGCGTTCTGTTGGGCGGCGACAAGACCAGTCGAGTGCGATTGCGGGCGATCATCGCGCACTTGGACACGCCATTGCAGTCGGAAGGCAATATCCATGTGGTTTATTTGAGATACGCCAAGGCCAAAGATTTGGTGCCGGTGCTTACCGGTTTGGGCTCCTCCATCGAGGAGGAAAAGAAGGCGCAGAAGGGCAAGGAAGCGGCTCAGCCGGCGGCGCCGTTGAACATTCAAGCCGACGAGAGCACCAACGCGCTTGTAATAACCGCGCCGCCTGATGTCATGCGCTCGCTGCAGGCCGTGATCCGCCAATTGGACATTCGGCGCGCTCAGGTTTCAGTGGAGGCCATCATCGCGGAAATCACGTCACGTCGCGCAACCGAATTGGGCGTGCAGTGGTTGTTCGACGGCACGCCCGCCGGCGATCGGCCGGTCGGCGCCGTCAATTTCACTGCCGGCACCAGCATTGTCAATTTGGGCGCAGCAATCTTCGCCGCTTCGCAAAGCGATGCCACGGCAACCGCCGCGCCGCCAGTGGGTGGCGGGTTGACCGTGGGGATCGGCAAGTTCAACAGCGACACATTCAATTTCGCGGCGTTGGTGACGGCGCTGGACGGCGACGGCTCGGTTAACGTTCTTTCCACGCCCAGCTTGGTTACATTGGATAACGTCGAGGCCGAGATTAAGATTGGTCAGGTCGTGCCGTTCGTCACCGGTTCCTACACCAGCGTTGGCACCGGCGGCAGTACGCCGACCAATCCCTTCCAAACCGTCAACCGGGAAGACGTGGGTATCGTGCTGAAGGTGACGCCGCAGATCAATGAAGGCGATGCGGTCAAAATGGATATAGAGCAAACGGTGAGCAGCATCTCACCCAGCAGTGTGGCGGCCGGCATTATCACCAATAATCGATCGATCAAGACCAGCGTGCTGGCGGCTGACGGGCAAACCGTCGTCTTGGGCGGTCTGATAACCGATGACCTCAATGAAAGCGTGCAGAAGGTGCCGTTGCTGGGTGATATCCCGGTGTTGGGGGCGCTGTTTCGCTACAAGTCCAAGAATAAGGAAAAGACCAACTTGATGGTGTTCTTGCGTCCGGTCATTCTGCGTGATGCCGCGGTTACCACGCAGTTGACCAGTAGTAAGTACGACTACATTCGAGCCAAGCAATTGGAAGTGCAGCGCAGCGGCGCGACGACTTTGCTTGATCCGAATCCGCCCATATTGCCGCAGTTCCCGGAGAACGCGCAGTCGCTCGATAAACCCTCCGAGGATGCGAAAGACGGGGAATCCGTGAAACCCGGATTCGAAAAAGAGTGATGACTGAACAGGCTCATATCATTGACGAGTCGCCGGTGCCGGCGAGGGCGGCCGCGGGGCGGCCGTTGCCGTTTGCTTACGCCAAGCGCAACGGTGTGCTGGTTACGGAGATCAAGCCCGACCACGTAACCGTGGTGCTGCGCCCGGGCGTGTCGACGCTGACGCTGGCGGAAGTCCGGCGTTTTGTCCGGCTGCCCATCAAAATGGAGTACGTCACCGCCGAAGCGTTCGATGCCATATTGCAGCAAGCCTACGAGGGCGGCACCGGGCAGGCCATGGAGATGATGGGCGAGCTTGGCGATCAGATGGATCTGTCGCGCATCGCCAGCGAATTGCCCGAGCCTGAGGATTTGCTCGAAAGCGAAGACGACGCGCCGATTATTCGCCTGCTCAACGCCATGTTGACCGAGGCCGTCAAACAGAATGCTTCGGATATTCACATCGAGCCTTTCGAGAACCGACTGTCGGTGCGTTTTCGCGTGGACGGCGTGCTGCGCGAAGTGCTCACGCCCAAGCGCGTGCTGGCGCCGCTTGTGGTGTCGCGCATCAAAGTTATGGCCAAACTCGACATCGCCGAAAAGCGTCTGCCGCAGGACGGCCGCATCTCATTGCGCATCGCCGGGCGCGCAGTGGACGTGCGCGTGTCGACGCTGCCGTCCGGCCACGGCGAGCGGGTGGTGATGCGTTTGCTCGACAAACAGGCCGGGCGATTGGACCTCGAACACCTGGGTATGGAGCGTAGGTCCCATGACCTGATGGCGGAGCTGATTCGCAAACCCCACGGAATCATCCTGGTTACGGGCCCGACGGGTTCCGGCAAAACGACGACGCTTTACGCTATTTTGACTCGGCTGAATGACAAGACCCGCAATATTCTCACCGTCGAGGACCCCATCGAGTATTTTCTCGATGGCGTCGGTCAGACCAACGTCAACACCAAAGTTGAAATGACCTTCGCGCGCGGACTGCGCGCCATCTTGCGCCAGGACCCGGACATCGTGATGGTCGGCGAAATACGCGACTTGGAAACCGCGGAAATCGCGGTGCAGGCCAGTTTGACCGGTCACTTGGTGTTATCGACGTTGCACACCAACACGGCGGTGGGCGCGGTCACACGCTTGCGCGACATGGGCGTCGAGCCGTTTTTGTTGTCGTCGAGCTTGATCGGCGTTGTCGCGCAGCGCCTTGTGCGATTGTTATGTCCCACGTGCAAAGCACCGGTCACCATGAGCCCCGGCGAATGCAAATCCTTCGGCGTTCCCCCTGATCCCGCCCCCACGGTTTACAGGCCGGTGGGCTGCGACGAGTGCAACAATTCGGGTTACCAGGGCCGCACCGGGATTTACGAGGTTATCGCCATCGATGACAAGCTGCGCAACATGATTCACGACGGGGCGAGTGAGCATGCATTGGAAGCCTACGCCCGCACCTTAACCCAGGGTATTCGACAAGACGGCGTGCGGCGCATCCTGGCTGGACGTACCACCATGGAAGAAGTGCTGCGCGTGACTCGCGAAGACTAAATCTTATGGGTGCATTCGAATACGTTGCCTTGGACCAAGGCGGCAAGCAAAAAAAAGGGGTGCTGGAAGGCGATACGCCGCGCCAGATTCGCCAGCAACTGCGCGAACAAGGTTTCGTTCCCATCAATGTCGTTGAAGTGAAGCGCAGGGAGGCGCGTCGCGGTCAATCGCGCCTGATGTCGGCACGCGGCTTGAGCGCCACCGACTTGGCGCTGATCACGCGGCAATTCGCCACATTGGTGCGCTCCGGTCTGCCGCTCGAGGAAGCGCTGCGCGCCGTATCTCAGCAAACCGAAAAAGAACGCGTCCGCAGCATGCTTATGGGGGTTCGCTCCGGTGTTGTCGAAGGCCGCACTTTGGCCAGCGCGCTCGGCGACTTTCCGCATGTGTTTCCGGAGTTATACCGTTCCACGGTGGCGGCGGGCGAGCAATCCGGTTTTTTGGATGCGGTATTGGAGCGGCTGGCGGACTACACCGAAAGCCGCCAAGCCCTCATTCAAAAAATTACCATGGCGCTGATTTATCCGATTTTTCTCGTCCTGGCGGCGTTGGGTATTGTGATCGCCTTATTGGCCTATGTCGTACCGCAGGTCGTGCAAGTCTTTGAAAATATCGCGCAGGATTTGCCCGTGCTGACCAAGATCTTGATCGGACTGAGCGCGTGGATGCGCGAGTGGGGGATGCTGGCCGGCGCAGTCTTGATCGTCGGATTTGTGATTTTCCGTTATGCGATCAAGCGGGAGGGGCCGCGGCGCCGCTACCATAAGTTATTATTGAAGTTGCCGGTAATAAAAAGACTCATCCGCGGTCTCAATACTGCGCGGTTTGCGCGAACTTTCAGCATTTTGGCCGGCAGCGGCGTGCCGATTTTGGACGCGCTGCGCATCGGCGCCGAGGTCATCACCAATTTGCCCATGCGTGAAGCGGTGGTCGATGCCGCAACTATGGTGCGCGAAGGTTCGAGCATCTCGCGGGCATTGGAAAAAAGCGGATATTTCCCGCCGATGATGGTTCACCTCATCGCCAGCGGAGAAAGCAGCGGCAAACTCGAGGAAATGCTCGAGCGCGCCTCCAACAGCCAGGAACGTGAAGTCGAAACGCTCATCGCCGCGCTGATGGCGATCTTCGAACCGATGCTGCTGCTGGTGATGGGCATGGTGGTTTTGTTCATCGTTTTGGCGATATTGTTGCCCATTTTCAACCTCAACGCCCTAGTCGGGTAGTGTTTATAAATCGAGAAGAGTGAAGACTATGAAAATACAAAAACCCTTACAATCGTTACGCGGCTTTACCTTGATTGAAGTAATGATCGTGGTGGTTATTCTCGGCATCTTGGCGGCGTTTGTTGTGCCTAACCTGATCGACAAGCCCGATCAAGCCAAGATCACGCGGGCCAAGAACGACGTGCGCACCATCGAGAGCGCATTGCAGCTTTACCGCTTGGACAACCATAACTATCCCAGCACGGATCAAGGGCTGGATTCGCTGACCAAGAAGCCCACCAACGCGCCGCAGTGGAAAGAAGGCGGCTACATTGAACGCATCCCGAAGGATCCGTGGGGCAATGAATATCAGTACCTCAACCCCGGCACCCACGGCACCATCGACGTCTTTTCATTCGGCGCCGACGGCCAGCAAGGCGGCGAAGGGCTCAACGCCGATATCGGCAATTGGAATCTCGATAGCTGATGCCGAGCGCGCGTAAACGACCAGCGCGCGGCTTCACCTTACTTGAGGTGCTCGTGGTGGTTTTGATCATGGGCATTTTGCTGACCACGGCGACGTTGTCGTTCAACACCAACGAGATGGCCAAAATCAAAGACGAGGCGCAGCGCATGGTCAGCCTCATGACATTGGCCCGCGAACAAGCCATTCTCGACGGCCTGGAAATGGCCGTGGCGTTCACCGACACAGGCTACCATTTCGAGGTTTATGACGGCGTCAATTGGGTTCCTGTGGAAGGCGACAATGTGTTGCGCCAACGGGCGTTTCCACCTCTGCTGGATCTCGAAGTGAATCTCACGGGCGAGCCGCTCAAACTCACGGCGACCAGCGCGAGTAGTTCGACCGGCGAAGAGGGCGACGACAAGAAAAAGGACGACAAAGAAAAAGAGCCCATTCGCGTATTTCTGCTTTCCAGCGGTGAAATGACGCCCTTTGAAGTCTTTCTTGGCCACGAAGAGCGCGAAGGCGGTTACTTGTTGACGGGCGACGCGGTCGGCAAATTGACCGTCAAGTCGGTCGATGGGACGAGTTAATGTCTCGGGCACTAAATCGTGGGAGCGGATCATTCCGCGATAGATGCGTCGCGAACCGAACCTTCCAGCGTGGCTTCACTCTCCTCGAAGTGCTCATTGCCTTGGCCATCATCGCCATCGCCATGGCGGCCGTGATGCGCGCCAGCGCCCAGTCGGCGACCAATGCCGCGTATCTTGGCGAGCGCACCCTGGCCCATTGGGTGGCGATGAACAAACTCATGGAATTTCAATTGCAAAACACCTGGCCGTCGGTGGGCGAGACCAAGGGAACCTATGACATGGCCAACGCCGAGTGGCGCTGGATCGGCGCGGTTGCGGCGACCGAGGATGAAGCGGTGCGGCGCATGGACGTCAAAGTTTACGCCCGCGATGGCAAGGAACCGCTGGCGGTGGTCATTGGCTACATCGGACGGCCGCAGTGAACACAAGGAATCGCGGAATGATCCGCTCCCACGGAAAGCATGCCGCCCTTTGTGGGAGCGGATTATTCCGCGATGGTGGTTTCACGCTATTCGAACTGCTGGTCGCGGTCGTTGTGTTCGCCATATTGTCCATGATCGCCTTCGCCGGCTTCTGGTCCGTGCAGGGTGTGCAACAGCACGTCGAGAATAAATCCAAACGGCTCGCTGAGCTGCAAATGGCATTCAATATTTTGGGCCGTGACTTGCGCCAAGCCATCGCCCGCCCGATTCGTGACGACTACGGCGATCCCCAGCCCGCGTTTACCGGTTCGTCGGAAGGCTACGGTTCATTGCTCGAATTCACCCATGCCGGGTTGCGCAACCCCACCGGACAGCCGCGCAGTCATCTTGAGCGCGTTGCCTACGGTGTCATCGAGGGCGAGTTGCGCCGCGCCAGTTGGTGGGTGCTGGATCGCAGCCAGGGATTGGAGCCGGCGGAAACGGTGCTGCTCGAGAATGTGAAAGATTTGTCGTTGCGGTTTTTCGATGCGCAGGGCCAGGCACAGACCCAATGGCCTCCGCTGGTCGCCGGCACCGAGGCGCCGCCGGCCCTGCCCAAGGCCATCGAGGTAACGGTAAAGACCGACGACTGGGGCGAGCTGATTCGGCTGTATCGGGTGGCCGGCGAACAGCTGGTCGTCGCAACGAATTAGATTGGACTGTGGGAGCCGGGCACTGTGGGAGCGGATCATTCCGCGATTCTTCACCCGACCCCATCGCGGAATGATCCGCTCCCACAGCGATCCGCTTCCACGCATAAATTGATGTCGGCGTGCGGACCCGGCAAGTAATGAGCCACAAGTGAAGAATCTAGACCGAACAGAATTTGCCACGATAACGCCTGCGCTTACCGCAGAAGCGGGGAGCGGCCAACGCGCATTTCGCTCGCGGTCCTGCCAGCGCGGCGTCGCCATCATTACCGCCATTTTCTACACCGTGTTGGCCAGCGTGTTGGCCGTGTCGCTGGTCTCCACCCTGCAACTGGAGATTCGCCGCACCGGCAACGTCATCGACAACGATCGGGCCTACGTGTTCGGGTTGGGCGTCGAGGCGTGGGTGACCCAATTGCTGCTGCGCGACGACGCCAACAAGGACAGTCTCGATGAGGATTGGGCCATCGTCTTGCCGCCCATCACGGTGGAGGGCGGTCAGATTTCCGGTCGCATCGAGGATATGCAAGGACGCTTCAACTTGAACAATCTCGTCATCGAAGGCAAACGTAGCGAGCCCGATGTGCAGCGCTTCAACCGTCTGCTGCAAGTGCTGGGCATAACCGCCGAGATCACGCCGGCCGTTGTGGATTGGTTGGACGACGACGCGGAACCCTCGTTTCCGGACGGGGCCGAGGATGACGCGTATTACGGCCAGCCCGTTCCCTATCGCGCCGCCAATCGCCTAATGGCCAGTCCCAGCGAACTGCGCCTTATCAAAGGCGTCACCCCGGAGATTTTTGCTCAAATCGAGCCCTACGTCACCGCGCTGCCGCAGCGCACGGCGCTCAACGTCAACACCGCTTCGGCGCCGCTCTTAGCGACCATTGTGGAGGGCATGACCCTGGCGGACGGCGAGACGTTGATCGAGTTACGCGACGAGGAAAGCTTTCCCGCCGTCGACCAGTTCTTGCAGCAGGAGGTCTTCCTGGACAAGGACATTCAACGCGAGGCGCTCAGCGTGACGACGGAGTATTTTCTGGTCGATGCGCAAACCCAGTATGGCGAGCGAGGAAAATTGCGGCTGTTTAGCTTATTGCAAAGAAAAGGCGGTAAAGTAGCGACGGTCATGCGAGCGGAAGGCGTTCTTTAAACGATGCGAAAAAGAATCTTAATTCGAATTCACCGCGACGAGGGCGTCTCCTGGGTGGTGCAGGACGGCGAGCCCGAAGCGCCGGCCGTTCTCAAGCAAGGCACGCTCGAGGAGGCCGCGGCCGGCGTAGCGGGGGCCAAGGTTATTGTCTTGGTGCCCAGCAACGATGTTCTCTTGGCGGCGGCGACACTGCCGTCTACCCAGCGCCGGCGTTTGTTGAGCGTTCTGCCCTTCGCCCTCGAGGATCAGCTTGCCGACGACGTGGAGAATCTCCATTTCGCCCTGGGCAAGCGCGACGAAGCCGGGCAGTGGAATACGGCAGTGGTGGACCTAACCTTGATGAACAACTGGCTGGGCCGATTGGCTCAAGCGGGGATTCAGGCCGATGCGTTGGTGCCGGATGTGTTCGCCTTGCCCTGGCGTGAGGGCGAGTGGAGCGTTCTCCTCGAGGATGACGTCGCCACTCTGCGCACCGGCGATCAAGCCGGATTGTGTCTGGACACTGACAATTTCGACGCCATGCTGCGGGCCATGCTGGACTCGCTGGGCGATCTCAAGCCCGCGCGCCTCAATGTGCTCGACTGCCGTTTGCATGCGCCGGCGCCGTACAGCCCGGATATCCCGATCGAAGTCGACGTGATGGAGGCCCATGAACCACCCGTGGCGTATTTTGCCAAGGCGTACGAAGACGGCACGGGCATCGATCTGTTGCAGGGGCAGTTCAGTCGACG
>JAKACW010000126.1 GCA_021821045.1 Pseudomonadota bacterium | reverse complement strand
GCGCCGCCGATCAAGCCGAGTATCGCTACAACGCCGCCAACCTGCGGGTCAAAGCCAGCACGAACGGCGTGGATCGCTATTTCGTCTACAACCGCGCCGGCAACCTGTTGCTCGAATACGCCCCGGCAGCGAACGAATTCAAGGAACATCTCTATCTCGGTAGTCAGCGCTACGCCACCCAAGCCCAAGACGGCGAGCTGGATTCCGACCGCGACGGCATCATGGACATGCTGGAACTGCGCGCCGGTCTCGATCCCCTCGACCCCGCCGATGCGCAACAAGACTGGGATGGCGACGGCTTAACCAACGCCCAGGAAACCGCCGCCGGCACGAACATCCGAGACGCCGACTCCGATGACGACGGCCTCACCGATGCCCAAGAGGTCAACCTCTACGGCACGAATCCGCTCAACGCCGACACCGACGGCGACAAGATCGCCGACGGCATCGAGGTGCAGTCCGGCCAGAATCCGCTGCGCAACGAGCGGCGCATACGCTCCGCCGTGCGCAACGTCGTCAACACGCTGCTGCTGAACTAAGGCGAGGGGAGAACAACAATGAAAACGCCTGTAGACAAACTCCTGGCTCTCGTGATCATCATGGTCACTGCGTTGAGTTCAACAGCGGCCAGCGCCGAGACCATTACCTATTACCACCTCGATGCGTTGGGCTCGCCGGTGGCCGCCTCCGATGAAAGCGGCAACATCCTCTGGCGCGAAGAATACGCCCCTTACGGCGACCGCATCCGCGTCGAAGACCCCAACAACACCCACGGCTTCACCGGCAAATTCCATGAAGAGGATTTGGGGTTAACGTACTTTGGAGCGCGCTGGTACGACCCGGTGGCGGGGCGGTTCATGGGGATTGATCCGGTGGAGTATCGCGAGGGGGATATTCACTCGCTCAACCGGTATGCGTATGCCAACAACAATCCGTATAAGTTTGTGGATCCGGATGGGCGGGCGGCGGAAACGGTACTCGATGTTGTCAGTTTTGGCTTGAGTCTCCATGCATTCAAAAGCGAACCTTCTCTTCTGAACGGTATCGGTCTGGCCTATGACGGGATCGCGATGGCAGTGCCGTTCTTGCCAGCGGGTTTTGGTATAATTAAAAATGTTGACAGCAGCGTTGATGCACTTAATGCGGCGGATAAAGTTGGAGATTTTCCCCAGTGGACATTGGGAAGCGGCAAGACTGCGAGCAAGTGGGCGAGTCAAATGGCCAAGCGTGGATGGACTGAAAAGCAGATCAGCGAAGCTCTAGGAACAAAAGGCATCCCCACAAGGAACGCGGTGAATCCGGGCAACCCGGCGACTCGCCATGTTCATCCAGAGACCGAACAATCCGTTGTAATTGACAACAAAACGCGTGAAGTTATACATGTTGGCGGAAAGGACTACGACTACTCCGATTGGGATCTATAGATGGAAAAAGTAACTGTCTATGTTCGCATGCTTGATGAAGGGACCGATGTATTCAGACCAACACAAGCTGAGCGCCTATCTACCGGGGCTTACCGTCTTCTTCCGACTCCCGACTACGATCCAGACGATGAAAACTGGGAGTTCATGCCCCACGAGACAGTAAGGTGCGAGCGTATGAAATTGGCCGCCGGCGAACGACTTGTAGCGGTATCACGCGCATAACGTGACCCCTCGAGTCCAACGCAAGGAAACAAGAAGTACAAGACGCCCGTGGAACCACCGGGAGCATTATTGACCAGGGTGACTTGCTACGTCCGTTCAGCAAAGATAGCGGCAAACTGCGCGACAGCTTCCGCTACGACCATGCTCAGAATCTGGTGTGTGCCAACTGCGGCGCCGCCGATCAAGCCGAGTATCGCTACAGCGCCGCCAACCTGCGCATCAAAGCCAGCACGAATGGTGTGGATCGCTATTTCGTCTACAACCGCGCTGGCAACCTGTTGTTGGAGTACGCGCCGGCTCAGAACGAGTTCAAGGAACATCTCTATCTCGACAGCCAGCGCTACGCCACCAAAACCCAAGACGGCGAGCTGGATTCTGACCGCGACGGCATCATGGACATGCTGGAACTACGCGCCGGTCTCGACCCCCTCGACCCCGCCGATGCCCAACAAGACTTCGACAACGACGGCTTAACCAACGCCCAGGAGATCGCGGTCGGCACGAACGTCCGCGACGCCGACTCCGATGACGATGGCCTCACCGATGCCCAGGAGGTCAACCTCTACGGCACCAATCCTCTCAACGCCGACACCGACGGCGACAAGATCGCCGACGGCATCGAAGTGCAGTCCGGTCAGAATCCGCTGCGCAACGAGCGGCGCATACGCTCCGCGGTGCGCAACGTCGTCAACACGCTGCTGCTGAACTAAGGCGAGGAGAGAACAACAATGAAAACGCTTTTCAACAAACTCGTCGCCTTGCTGATCATCATGGTCACTGCGTTGAGTTCAACATCAGTCAGCGCCGAGACCATCACCTATTACCATCTCGACGCCCTCGACTCCCCCGTCGCAGCGTCGGATGAAAGCGGGAACATCCTCTGGCGCGAGGAATACGCGCCTTACGGCGATCGCATCCGCGTCGAAAACCCCACCAACACCCACGGCTTCACCGGCAAATTCCATGAAGAGGATTTGGGGTTAACGTACTTTGGGGCGCATTGTTATGACCCGGTGGCCGGGCGGTTCATGGGAATTGATCCGGTGGAGTATCGCGAGGGGGATATTCACAGCTTCAACCGTTATGCCTATGCCAATAACAATCCGTATAAGTTTGTGGATCCGGATGGGCGGCAATCAGTCTTGAACTATTTTCGCCGTGATCTCAGCCCCATCGAAGCGATGCATATCACGGAGGTTAAGGCGGGGGCAGCCGCCGTTGCGGGGGTTGGCGGTGCCGCAATGGCTTTGAGTGCTACTCCGGCGGGCCGAGTTATATTGGAAGAGATTGCTGCGGAGGCTACCGGCGTGCCGATTCCGAGCAAGAAACAAGTAGTTGACTTGATCAAACGGCAGGGAATAGGTTTTACTCGAAGCCAACTACAGCATGCCTTTAAACACGCGAAGGACTTTGGAATTTCAGGTAACGCGAATAACAAGACACTTGCCGAGTTCAGTTCTGCGATTGACCTGCACGTAACTGGTGCTGGAACGCAAGCAATACAAGGAACGTACCGTGGACAAACCCGTTACCCACTTTTTTGACCCGAGCACGGGACTGAACGTGATCCGTGACACCTCGGGAAATTTTCTATCGGGATGGAAGCTGAGTCCGAAGCAGGCAGAACACCTAATGAAGGATGGCAAGCTTGGGGGCGGATAATGAAAAGTCCACACAATGACTATCTGAAGTTGCTAAGAAGTTACCTGTCTGGAGCGATCACAGGCGAAGAGCTTCAGCGCTGCTACTTGGAGATGTTCAAAACCGAAGATCGGGCGATGAGCGAGAAATTGTTTGGCGTGCTTGATGAGGTTTTCGGCGACATCGATTCGTATTGTCCCGATCCGATTCTGTTGGCAGAACTCAGGAAACAACGAGGCAACTGGCACCTTGATGACGAGGCGCTCCGCGTGCGAGTAGAGAACGCCGTGCAGCGAATTGAAGCTATTGGAGATCAAAGCTAGCTGCGGCGCCGCCGATCAAGCCGAGTATCGCTACAACGCCGCCAACCTGCGGGTCAAAGCGAGCAAGAGTGGCCGAGCAAACCCCGCTTAGGTCACAATCTCACTCCCAGGTTGTATGATTTTTCAAAGCGCCATAAACGTAGGACCTCCAAATGCCCAAACCCATCACACCGTTACTTGCCGCCGACGCACTGATCAAGCTGATGGACCGTCCCGGTCATCCCATTGTGCTGATCAAACGGCGCAATCCGCCCTACGGCTGGGCGGTTCCGGGCGGGTTCGTCGATCTTAATGAAACCCTCGAAGCCGCGGCGGTGCGGGAAGCCAAAGAAGAAGTTGGTTTGGAAGTCGAGTTGACCGCGCTGCTGGGCATGTACTCACGACCCGGGCGCGACCCGCGCGGCCATACGGTCACCGCGGTCTACATCGCCGAAGCGCGCGGCATTCCCCGAGCCGATGACGATGCTCAGGACGTCGGGGTGTTCACGTTGGATGCCGTGCCCGCCGACCTGGCCTTCGATCATGGATTGATCCTCGATGACTTCGCGGAATTCGAACGCAGCGGCCGTGTCGCACCTCTGAGGTTGGCCTAAGCGAACCACCAACTTGCGACCGGGCAAAACGCGGAATTTGGCGCTTGAACATATTCCGGAAATGGCGGACAATTCCGGAGCATGTACCGACGTATTGTTAACCTGCCGTTAAATAACAGTTTTTTTCTGTTCGGACCGCGTGGAACGGGCAAATCTACGCTGCTGGAGACCGTATTCCTGCGCGAGTTGAGCCCCGCTGAGGTGCTAGTTTTCGATCTGCTCGACCCCGATCTCGAAGAAGAACTAAAGCGTCGACCTGCCCGCTTGCGGGAGCGGATCGAGGCTCACCCGGGGGTAGGGTGGGTCGTGATCGATGAGGTGCAAAAATTGCCGGCGTTGCTCGATGTTGTTCATCAGCTCATCGAGTCCAAACGCATACGTTTCGCCCTCACCGGCTCATCCGCGCGAAAGCTGAAACGAGGCGGCGCCAATCTGCTGGCAGGCCGGGCCTTCGAGTTCAAATTGCACCCGCTCACTCATATGGAACTCGGCGCCGATTTCGATCTGCAGTCGACGCTGGAGTGGGGAACGCTGCCGAGCATTTTTTCGTTTCCCGATGCGCTAAGCCGTGGCCGCTACCTCAAGACTTATGTGCGGACGTATCTGCAGGAAGAAATTCTGCTGGAGCAGATCGTGCGCAATGTCGATGGCTTCCGCAACTTTCTCGAGGTCGCCGCCCAAACCAACGGCAAGATTCTCAACTATGCCAAAATCGCCCGCGACTGCAACATGGATGACAAATCCGTTGCGCGCTTTTTTGAAATCTTGCGCGATACGCTGGTCGGTTTTTTCCTGGAACCGTACGGGACTTCCGTGCGCAAACGCCAAGCCCAGAAACCCAAATTTCTTTTTTTCGACATTGGGGTGGTCCGCGCCATTACCAAAGAAGTCGGCCACCCCCTGCCCCCCCATTCGTACGCCTTCGGTAACGCGTTCGAACAGTTCATCATACTGGAAGCGTTGCGGTTGAACGATTACTTTGAAACCGATTTCTCTTTTTCCTATCTACGCACCAAGGACGGCGTCGAAATCGATTTGATCGTAAACCGGCCGCACCAGCCGCAGGTCCTGATCGAAATCAAATCGGCGGCGACAGTCGGTCCGGAAGACCTGCGCGCCTTGAACAGCTTGGGACAGGAATTTCCGGATGCCGAGAAATGGGTGCTTTGTCGTGAACAACATGCCCGGCGCGCCGGCGACTGCTGGATCCTGCCCTGGCGACAAGGGTTAGCGCGCATGTACGGACGTGAGGACACACACTGACGACAGGAAGCCCCGCAATGAAATTCCCGCAACTCAAAATCGGCGAGCGCTTTATTTTTCAGGGCGAGGCCTATACCAAGAACGGCCCGCTGACTGCTATTCACGCGGAAAGCGGCAAACAGAAAATGTTCAACCGCTCGGTGACGGTGGAGTTGGCCGGCGCCGGCGATGCCGCGCCGTCACCAAAGAAGAGCATCGACTCGGTGGCGGCGCTTTACGAACTTGTCACCGAGTCTATCGATGCTCTGGAGGCGGATCCTTCCCCGGAAAACTTTGCGCGCATTCGACAAGCATTGCGAGAAGCAGCGGAAGGTGCAAAGAGCTAGCACCGCCCGCATAGCGAGTTGCGATGTGCTAACTACCGCAACACGAATCCACCCACCACATTGCGCCCATCAGGCAGCGCGATGGTGATGTGGTATGTCCCCGGAATCAGACTCTGAGTACCAAGGTTGTAGACCCATTGTCCTTCGGATGATCGGAAGGCGTTGCCG
>JAKACW010000056.1 GCA_021821045.1 Pseudomonadota bacterium | reverse complement strand
TCGGTCCACCCGCCATCATCCCGCTGTTGGACGTGATGCTCGCGTTGTCGGGTCCGAGAAAGGTGAACGTTCGAACCGATGCCGGCAGCGGTCCGGGATTCTGCGTGGTCGTCGTTGTCGAGCTGGTTGTCGTGCTCGTCGACGTGGAACTGGTCGATGACGAGGTCGTAGTCGTGCTTGAGGATGTCGACGTGCTCGAGGTTGCCGTCGTCGACGTCGAGCCGGGGAGGGACGACGAGCTCGAACTCGACGTCGTTGACGTCGGCGTCTGTGTCGTCGAGGTGCTCGATGCGCTGGTCGTCGTCGAACTGGAGGCCGTTGTCGATGAACTGGTCGATGACGTGCTGGTCGTCGATGACGGGATGTTAAACGTCGTCGACGTCGTCGCGCGCGGAATCGTCGTTGTCGTGGTTCTTCGGGTCGTGGTGGTGGTGTTCTGACGGGTCGAAGTCGACGTCGTTGGCAGTTCCGGGTTGTCGCCCGATCCTGGCAGCGGGTTGCCTTCGCCGCCGCACGCGGCAAGCGTTACCGCCGCCGCGCCGAGCGGCGTGTAACGGGCGAGATCCAACAGTGTATGCAAAAGTTCGCGGCGGCTTTCGTCAGTCGCTTCGAGCGTCAATGCGGATTCGGCGCAGTCGGGTTTGGTTTGAGTTTTCATATTACACCGCGTCCATCATGATCATGGCGCCGTTGGGATAGACGCCGTTGCCCGTGACGGCGGGTAAATAGTGGTTGTGCAATTCGTACTTGCCAGGCTGAGTTACCGGCAGCATCACATCCACGCATTCCGCCACATCCACCACCACCGTGTCCTTTTCGACGACCACCGTTTCCAGCGCCCGATTACGCAGCGTCACGTTGACGTGGTAGCCGTGGAAGTGCATCGAGTTGATGTGCAGTCCGCCGTTGACGAAACGTAGCGCGGTTTGTTGATTGACGCGTAGCGCCACCGCCGTGTCGACGTCCGTCGTGGTGGCCGGATAGCTCAAGCCGTTGACGAAGTAGTAGTCCGGTTCATAGTTCGCCAATTCGGTCGTTCCGGCACCGCCGGCTGCGACCGCGGCGTTGAGACGGGTGTCCATCTCGTTCAGGAACAACGTGTACTGGGAATTGAACAGCGGGGCGCTCGGAGCCAACCGCAACGCGCCGTCCGTCGGCATCACGATCAGCGGCGCGGCCAAACCCATGGCCCGTCCAAGAAAGTCCGTGAGGCTGTCGGTGAGCAGGTAACTGCCCGGCTCGGTGGGCGTAAATGTGTAGGTTTGCGTCGTGCCCGGCGCCGTCGCTGTAGCCGGTGTGATCGTGAGCCCCGGGATGGCCAGACCGACGGGGCGGTTCAGCGTGTTGGTGAGGTTGACGGTGACCACGTCTCCGGCATTGACGCGCAGGCCGGCGGCCAGCGCCCCCGGACCCGTGGCGCCCGGAGTCGTGGTATCGCGAAACTGCCACACGGTCGCCGTAGCGCCGCCGCCCAACGTCTTCGTGGCTATCTCGGCCTGGAGATTGACCGTGACGGCCGCGGCAAACGCGCGGTGGGTCGACAGGGTGAGTCCGGAAAGGGTAAACGCCGCAGTGGCTGCGACCCCCGTCTTGATGAAGGCTCGGCGCTTCATGATTCCTCCTCCGGATTGTAAGTTGCTGTTGTAGTTTGGTTAGTCGTGAGCCGAGCGGCTATTTAGTATATGAAACTATTCTAATGTGCTTGTCGGTCAAATGCCGTCGCTGAGACGTTTCGTGAACGGGTTGCGACGGATGCGGCTTCAAATGTCATCGCGAGTGAGAACGCTCGGACAAATCTGGCGGCAGAATAATCCTGCTCACGGTGGAGCAACAACTGGGTTTTCTACCTACGTTTTAGGCTGGGTGAGGGTATTGCGAATAGGTGAAAGGGGATTGGTGACTAGCCGGCGCTGCCTTCGTTCGAGCTGGATCCTTCCGCGCTACACCACGGCACCGGTAGTCCCGGCGGGGCGACTTGGCGAAACTGCACCAGGACATCCCGAAGATTGCGTCCTTCCAACTCAATGTCGGCAACGAACCGGCCGCCCTGCCGACCGAGATTAAATACCGTCACGTTGTCGTTGGGTTTGAGGATATTGCGTGCGAAGGCCTTGGCATCCAGCGCGGCGCTCCGCTCGCAGGTGTTGCCATAAACTTTGGGTACTTGGAGGTTTGTTAGGCCAACCGTGATCCGCGTGCTTTGCCCGTTCACATCCACGTCGAGAACATAGGTTGTCGCGTCGATGACGTGGGCCAACTTGGCAGGATGCCGCACCACACTGTCGGCGGCACAAATAGACGCCACACTTAGGGTGGTTAGCGTCAACGCGGCGGCGAGGATATTAGCCATTACAGATCGCATTGATTTCCCAATGATATTCCGCGTGTTTAATATTACTCCGCATGGTGCCGACTCGGCAGTGTTGACCCGTAAAAAACTGTCGCCGAAAAGCGTCAGGATGCGATTACCAACCGCCGCCACCGCCACCGCCGCCACCTCCACCGGAAGACCCCCCGCTGCCGCCTCCCGAGGATCTTCCGGGTGCGGTTGACGCCGCGGCTACGGCGCCGGTCAGCGCTCCGCCCAAGCCGGAGGAGAAGCCGGAGGAGAAACTGGAACTGCCGCGCGACGCTCGATACCATCCCGGCCGGTAGTGGGTGCCTTGGTGTTCGAGGTTGGCGAAGGTTTCGGCGAAGCGATCCGACCACTCCTGTTCCACATCCAGCGCCAGGGCGAAGGGGAAAAAGCGTTCGAAGACTTTGATGTCTTCCTGCGGCAAGTCGCTGCGCTTGAGTTCATCGCCTTCGGCCACCGACAAATACAGCCGAAAGCCTTCCACTCGGTCCATCACTTTTCGCCCCGCCAAGGTCGGCGCTTTCATGAGATTGAGAAACACGAAGTGAGTTGCCGCCGTGGCCATCAGAACGAATATAAAACCGACCGACGTTGCCGCCGCGAACATGGTCAGCCCGAAGGCTTCACCCAAGAGGAACGGGATGGCGAACAGCGATGCCGCGAATGCCGCGATGTAGGATGCGACGGAGCGCGCCTTGCGCCACGCCATGATGGCGCCGCGGGCCAGCGCATGAACCCCGAAACTCCAGCCGGTAAGCCACGCCAGCAAGAATAATCCGACGAAACGCATTTCGCCGGGGATCAAAGCCAGCGCCGCGACGATACTGGCCACGGAAATCACGCCGCCGGGAATGAACCATTCGCGATTAGCGCGGAAGTAGACTTTTTCGTATTGCTTGCGCAGGGCGCCTTCATGGGCTTTGCGCGCCGCTTTCAAGGTGCGGTGATTCTTCTGTTTGAGTTCCAGCGTGGACGAGGCTGCGAACAGCGCCGATCGCAATGCCGACTCGGCGGGGGTCAGTTGGCCGGAAAAGTCATCGCGCTTTTTCAGCGTGTAGTCGTCTCCGTGCTCGGCGATTTCGATTGCGCCGTTGACGGCCATGTTGACCAGCGCGCTGGCCAGGGTTTTGTCGTCGTAACCCATGCGCCGAATGTAGCGCACTGCGCCGGGCGACAATTTCTCCGGCGGCTCGTAGTGCGGCACGATGACGCCGCCCATTGGGTCGCGCCCCACCTTGTGCCAAGCGACGCCGTAAAAGATGAGCACGATGATGAGTCCGGCGCCGGCGACGACCAAGTCGCGGTTATCCGACCAAAGCCGCCAATAGTTTTGCGCCGGCGTTGGCTCGGCCACAAAGCCTTTGGGCCATTCGACGACGACCGTCAGGCCTTCGCGGGGCGACAGCGGTTGGGTGGTGTCGAATCGGACCGCGCCGCTGACGAGGACTTGCGCCGTATAGTCGGTCAGCGTCGCGTCTTGGGGGCCGGTGTAGCCGTTGAATGCGGTGGCTCTCGCTCCGCCCGGCACGTAAACAATGGCGCTGGCTTTGAGGATAGGGAAGCTCCAATCGTTTCCGGTGACGTTCCAGTACAGTTCGTCGTGGTCGGTGAAGTAACCCAATTGGCGGTCGGTCGTGTAGGTGAGTGTATAGGTGTACTGCCCGGGGTCGAGCTGTATATTGGCGTCGCCGATGTAAACCCGCTGGCCGTTCTCCTTCGCTTGCAGATGGTAAGGCTCGTCGCGCCCGTCGCGGGTTACCCGAATCACCGTGAACGGCACCATAGTGCGAAAGCCGAGCATGTTGCGATACATCGTCGGGAAGTCGCGGTAGATACCGCGCCTGATCTCCGCGCCCTCGGCCTGAACCGTAATGGTCTCCGTGATGGAAAGATGGCCGTCGTCGTTCACGGTGATGTCGCTGTGAAAATCCAGAATGGCTTCGCGCGCCTGCGCCGGCAAGACGAGACCAAGCAGCAGCACAACACCCAGTAGAATTCTCATCGCACCCCCGCGGCTTCTTTTTCCAATTGAAAATAAACTCTAGGGGTGTAACGAAAGGCTCGGGCGATTATTAAATCGGGAAAGCTATCAATGCGGATGTTGAGATTGCGCACCGCGCCGTTGTAATAGCGGCGGGCGTATTGAATGTGGTCTTCGACTTCGCTGATTTGCTGTTGCAGGGTCAAGAACTGCTGATTGGCCTTCAGATCCGGATAGGCTTCTGCGACGGCGATGAGCTTGTGCAGCGCGTCGGTGAGCTGCTCTTCGGTTCGGCTCTTGCCGGCGATGTCAGGGACCAGTTCGCTTTGGGCGCGCAGTTCCGTGACCGCCGACAACGTGGACTGCTCATAGGCGGCGTATTGCTTCACCACATCGACCAGCTTGGGGATCAGGTCATGCCGGCGCTTGAGTTGAACATCGATATCGCTCCAGGCCGCATCGACGCGGTGGCGATCGCGCACCAGAAGGTTGTAGATCACGATGCCCCAGACGACTACAACGCCGCCGAGCGTCAGCACCACTCCTTCCACCACGTCGCCGTTCCTTTTGTCGTTTTGTGCGAGATCTCGGCTCATTGTCGTGAACGGGATCTGCAGTCGTGGGAGCGGATCATTCCGCGATTCTTCGACTGAGGCGGAAATATCGCCGATTCAGATCGCGGTAGGAAACCGCTCCCACAGGATTCCATTGGCAATCTGTAGGCGAGATTATACTTGCAGGCGAAGATGGATCGGGCAAAAAAAACGGCCGCGCGGGGGCAATTGGATTGCTGCGCGGCCGAAAGCAGCGACGCGACTACTGAAGCTCTAAAATATCCGCTTGGAGTTGGAACTGTTCCCGTATCCGAAGCGCCTCTAACAGCGCTTCGCTCCGGTCGACCGGAGATCCGCGCTTGATGATCAAAAACCCTTGTTCGCTCATGATGGCTTGAGCGGGAATCCTTTGGCTGAGTTCGGCGGCGCGGGCGATGGCCGCTTCCTTGCTGTTGCTCTTGTCCAAGACCACCACGTAGCGCGACGGTGCGGCTTGGATGGATGGATTCAAGCGGTAGCGAGGTTGGGTAGTAAATGCGTCGTCGGCGGCGTGGGCGACGGGAATGATAGTCAGCCACAAGGGATCGCTGTGCGGCGCCCGTTCCAACAGCGACAGCGGCTGGATGTCTCCCGAGCGAATGACGTTGATGTCGTGCAGCTTTTCGACCTGGTGGACCATGGCCTGGTTTTCGGCCATTTGCTGCTCCAGTGCCTTGGTGGTGTCGATGGTGT
Source organism: Pseudomonadota bacterium (assembly GCA_021821045.1). Classification (GTDB taxonomy): domain Bacteria; phylum Pseudomonadota; class Gammaproteobacteria; order JAADHS01; family JAADHS01; genus JAKACW01. The sequence goes on along the minus strand of JAKACW010000056.1, from coordinate 22,297 downwards.
TGACGCTGCCGGTGATCAGCGCCGGAATGCCCAGCGCGGCCATGAACGTCGTTCGCGGTTCCTTGGCCAAGTTCCATTCCATGATCATGATGATGGCGCCGATCAAGGTGGCGAACAGCACCGACACCAGCACATAACCGAGGCTGAGGACTTGCAGGCTTTCCTGAACGTCGGACACTAACAGCAGCGCGGTTACCCGCGGAAACATGGCGGCGCACAGGCCGGCAATGAAACCGATTAAAAATTTATGAACGGGCCGACTGACGGTGGCGTGGATATGCTGATCACGGCCGGGCGGAAAGGCGTCAACTGTGGCTGGGTTTGGCACGTCTGTCGGATCCGTTTGACTCGTGAATTCCGTGAATATACGAATGAGACTAAGTATATCTACGTAGTCGTGTCGGTGACAAGGCTTGCCGGTAAAAACTCTTTGATTGGAATTTTTGTATGGAAAAATTGTGAGCGGCTATTCTCCCGTCGCGATCGGTCGTCGTGGCTCGCGAATCCATTCGCTCCATGAACCGGCGTAAAGCTTGGCTCTGTCATAGCCGGCATGCGTCAATGCCAGCAGCGTATGGCACGCGGTCACGCCTGAACCGCACATAATGGTCAGGTTCGGCGCGTTCTCATCCGGCACAAATCCGCGATAGATCTCCCATAGCGCAGTCGGATTGAGAAAGCGGCCGTCGCTCGCCAGATTTTTGCTGAATGGAACGTTAATCGCGCCGGGTACATGGCCGGCGATGGGGTCGATGGGCTCCTGTTCGCCGCGAAAACGCGGCGCGGCGCGCACGTCGATCAGTCGCATTTCATGGTGCGCAAGGGACTGCTGCAATTGTTCGCTTGTGACCCAGCGTGTGTTGTCGATCGCCAGCGAATGGCTCGCTGGCGGCGGCTGCACGACGTGCCCGTCCACCGGCAGCGACGCTTGGCGCCATCCCGCATATCCGCCATCCAGCACCGCAACCGCGTTATGACCGATCCAGCGCAGCAACCACCACAAGCGCGCCGCGATGGCGCCGTTGCCGTCATCGTAGGCGACGACTTGCGTGTCATCGCCGATTCCCCATTGACCCAATCGCGCCACGAATTGCGAGGGTGACGGAAGCGGGTGGCGGCCGCTTTGCGTCGTGATGGGGCTGGAAAGGTCATGGTCGAGATGGGCGTAAACGGCGCCGGGAATATGCTGCTCGCGGTAGGCATTCAAACCAGCCTCCGGATGCGCCAGGTCGAATCGACAGTCCACCACGCTGACTTTGGGCGTGTGCAACCGCTGATTGAGTTCTTCGATCGAAATAAGTGTCGTGAATGTCATGTTCTGCTCACCTGGAAGCCATCGGCGGAATGGCGATTATAACGGCTGCGGCGATTGGGCTAACATAGGCCCATCGAACCAATCATGAGAGGGAGCGTAAAAAATGAAATGCGGAGAACTTTGCACTCGGGATGTGGCCATCGCCACGGAGCGCGACAATATCGCCGACGTGGCCAAACTGATGCGCGAATTGCACGTGGGCAGCGTTGTGATCACCCGCGACGATGCGGGAAGAAAAGTGCCGGTCGGCATCATTACCGACCGCGACATCGTCGTCGAATTAGTGGCGAAGGGCGTCAGCGCCGAGACGTGCATGGCCGGCGACATTATCAGTCGCAAGCTTTTAACCATCTCGGATGACGCTTCGGTCTGGGACGCATTGACCCGAATGCGGGCGGAAGGCGTGCGCCGACTGCCGGTGGTGGACAAGCAGTCGGCATTGGTGGGCATCCTCGCCGCCGACGATCTCATCGAATTCGTGCGAGACCAAGTGACGCAGCTCACGGCGTTGATTCGGCGGGAACAGAACACGGAAACAAGGCAGCGGCGCTAACGGACGGCGCATGCCGGTTCACAACGCCGACATCGCGGCGGTCTTCGAAGAAATCGCCGACCTGCTGGAGATCGAGGGCGGTGACCCGTTTCGCATTCGGGCCTATCGCAACGGCGCCCGCGCGTTGGCGAATCTCGGCCAGGAAGCCGCGGCGCTGGTGGCGCAGGGTGCCGACCTGACGGAACTGCCCGGCATCGGCGAGCGGCTTGCGGAGAAAATTCAGGAGATCGTCAAGACCGGGCATTGCAAGGCGCTGGACAAAATGCGGCGCGCCATGCCGTCCGGGATTACCGAGCTGCTGCATGTTCCCGGTCTGGGACCGAAGCGCGTCGGCACGCTTTACCACGAACTCGACATCCACACCTTGGAGCAACTGCACCGCGCGGTGCGCGATCATCGGGTGCAAACTCTGCCCGGATTCGGCGCCAAGACCGAAGAGAAGATCGAATCGTTTCTCGCCCAGTACAAGACCGACACACAGCGCTTGAAGCTGGCGGCCGCCGCGCCCTACGCCGAAAGCCTCGCCGCGTTTCTGCGCGACGTGAAGGGCGTCGTTGAGGTCACAATCGCGGGCAGCTACCGGCGCTGTAAGGAGACCGTGGGCGATCTGGACATCCTGGTCGCGGCCAGGGCCGGTGCCGCGGTCATGCAGCGACTTGACGCCTACGACGAAGTGAAAAACGTGGTGGCGCAGGGAACCACCCGCGCCACCGTGATGCTGCGCAGCGGACTGCAAGTGGACGTGCGGGTGGTCCGGCCCGAGAGTTATGGCGCGGCGCTGCACTACTTCACCGGTTCGCGGGCGCACAACATCGCCGTTCGCCGCCTTGCTCAGAAGAAGGGTTTGAAGATTAACGAATACGGCGTCTTCAAGGGCGACAAGCGCGTCGCGGGGGAGACGGAAGAGTCGGTGTTCGAGAGCGTCGATCTGCCGTGGATCGCGCCGGAACTGCGCGAGAATCAAGGGGAGATCGAAGCGGCCAAGCGCGGCGTTCTGCCCCAGCTCATCGAACTGTCCGACCTCAAGGGCGATCTCCATGCGCACACCAACGCGACGGATGGCCACAACACGCTCAAAGAAATGGCGGAAGCGGCGATACGGGCGGGACTGAGCTATATGGCGATCACCGAGCACTCCAAACACTTGCGCATGGCCCATGGCTTGGATTCGCGCCGCCTGCTCAAGCAAATGGACGCCATCGACCAGCTCAACGAGCGGCTCGAGGGCATCACCGTGCTGAAGGGGATCGAAGTCGATATCCTGGATGACGGCGGCCTGGACCTGCCTGACGATTTACTCGGCCGGCTCGATGTCGTCATCGGCGCCGTGCACAGCCAGTTTCATCTCAGCCGCGCCAAACAAACCGCACGTATCCTGAAGGCCATGGATCACCCGCATTTTTCTATCTTGGCTCACCCGTCGGGTCGCTTGCTGCAAGAGCGGGATCCGTATGATGTGGACATGGAGAAAATCATTCGCCATGCCCGTGTGCGCGGTTGCTTTTTGGAGGTAAATGCACATCCGGAGCGTCTCGATCTTAACGACAGTCACTGCCGCATGGCCAAGGAGGAAGGCGTGCTGCTGGTCGTGGACTCCGATGCCCATTCCACACTCGATTTCGGTAATCTGCGCTTCGGCATCGGCCAAGCGCGCCGCGGGTGGCTTACCCGCGAGGACGTACTGAACACGCGCTCCTTGAAGGAGGTCAGAAAGCTGTTGCGTGCGACGATGTAACAGATGGGAATTGTTTCATTTGTCGGCTCTCTTGCTGTTGAACTCGCGGCTAAGACAATTAACAACCTGAATTGGTGTACATGCGTACGTAGCTTGTGCAGCGCCCCGGCGCTAACTACGCATGTTCTTGCCGAGCATTCCCAGGAGTATTATCTAAATTACTGATCACCCATTCACTTGAAAAAAAAGACGAGCCGTTCGAGCTAGTAGAGGGAAGCGCGGTATCTGGAATTATCCGGCGCTACGGCTATATTAATTTGGAGCCCTACGGGCCATGGGGATGAGGGAAATCAAAACAAAGGATTGCGTGGGCGCGCCGTCATGAGTCTCGCCTATTTTGGTTTGCGCTCGCGCGTTCTCGCGCTTACCGCGGCGGTTGCGCTGCCGTCGGTTGTTGCCGTGATTTACGCCGGTATCGAACAACGCCGCGATGCGGAAGGCAGCGCGGAGCTTGCCGTGTTCAATCTGGCGCGCATCGCGGCGACCGAGCATAAGCGCTTGTTGGACGACGCCCAAAGCCTGCTCGCCGGCTTGGCCAAGCAGCCGGAGATTGCTTCCGGTGACGCCGCGTCCTGCGGCGCGTTCTTGCACCGCTTCCTTGATTCGGCCGGCTCATACGTCAATTTCGGCGTGGTCGCCGCCGATGGTGAAATTGTATGCAGCGCGAAGGGACAGGAGTCTGCGTTGTCGCTTTCCGATAAAACGATTTTCCGCCGCGCGTTAGACAACGGCCGCGCCGCGTCGGCGGGGATCGTCGCGGACCCGACCGGGCACCGGGCCGTTTTCGTTGTGGCGCGTCCCGTGCCTGTTGGCGACACGATGGGCGTTATATTTACCGCCGCAACCCTGGACTGGTTGAGCGGTTTGGTCAGTCGTGCCAGCGTTTTGGGAGACAGCATGACCACGGTCATGGATGCCGATTTCCGAGTGCTGGCGCGCTTTCCAGATCACGACGAATGGGTCGGTCGCTCGGTGGGCGATTCCGCGCTGGCTAGAGCGGTGATCGGCAACGTCGACAAGGGTGTCGCGCGGACAACGGACTTGAGCGGCACCGACAGGCTGTATGGTATGGCCGCGCTTTACGACGCGGCGGGGGAGACGACGGCGTATGTCACGATCGGCGTCTCCTACGATGTTGCGCTGGCCGCCGCGGAAGACGCTTCGAAACGCAATCTCGTCGCGGTTGTGCTGCTGATGATGCTGTTTGGCGCGATCGCGTGGTGGGGCGGCAGCGCTTTCGTCATTCGACCCATCCGCCAGCTTATTGCGGTCACGGGACGCATGGAGAAGGGCGATTTCTCCGTGCGCGCGCCGGTGACCCGCGCGGATACCGAGCTGGACGAGCTGGCGCGGGCATACAACACCATGGCGGAGTCGCTGGCGCGGCATGAACGCGCCTTGCAGAAGCATGTCGAGGATTTCGCGTTTCTCAATCGTGTTTACGCCGTTTCCAGCGCCAGCAACGGAGCCATCCTGCGCATTCGCGATAAAAGCGAGTTGCTGCACGAGATTTGCCGCATCGCAGTGGAGGAGGGTTGCTTTCGCGCCGCATGGATCGGTGAATTCGATAAATCCAAAAACTCGGTCGTTCCCGTCGCCCATGCCGGCATGCCCCGTCGCGTGGTGGAGTCCCTTTGCACGGCCGCCAATGAGCAATTCTCCATGGGGTCGATGCCCACGGTGGTGGCGCTGCGCGATGGCCGTTACGCGGTGTGGGGCGAACTGCAATTGCAGGCCAGCGCCATGCGCGCCATTTATGCCGAGTGCGGTATCCGCGCTTCGGCGGCGTTCCCGCTTACGGTCCGCTCCGAAGTTGTCGGCTGCCTGACGTTGTACGCCAAGGAGCCGGACATTTTCGATACCAACGAGTTGCGGCTGTTGCAGATGGTGGCGGCGGATGCCTCTTTCGGTTTGGAGTATTTGGAAAAGGAGCAGCAGCACGAATATCTCGCCTACTACGATGCGTTGACGGACTTGCCCAACCGCCGTTTGTTCCGCGACAAGGTCGAGCAGTTGCTCCGGCGCGAGGACGAGCAGTCGATTTGTTGCGCGGTGCTGGTTCTCGGTTTGCGGGACTTGCGCCGCATCGGTGATACCCTGGGGCGGCATGTCAGCGACGCGGTAGTGCAGCAAGTGGCGCGACAACTTGGTCGACGCAACGAACAGGGGCAGCCGCTCGCTCGTCTCAGCCAAGAGGAGTTTGCCGTGATTTGCGACGCGGCAAACCGGGAGCAGATCCGGCGGCGGGCGGACCACATTTTGGCCACGCTGCCGCGCTCGATTCGCGTGGAAAATCAGTTGATCAACTTGGCGTGGAGCGCCGGCCTGGCGATCTATCCGGACGATGCGGCGGATGCGGATACCTTGATTCGAAATGCCGAGCACGCGTGCCATGCTGCCGAGGCGAGCGAGCATTTCGCGGCTGTGTTCTATACGCCGGAGTTGGAAGATCAAGCCAAGGCGCGTCTGGAAATGGAGGCGGGCTTGCGCGATGCCGTGCGCAACGAGGAGTTTTCCCTGTATTACCAGCCGGTGGTGGACGTCCACAGCGGCAAGACCACCAGCGTCGAGGCGCTGTTGCGCTGGCGGCACGGACAGCTCGGTCCCCTCACCGCCGCGAGCTTTGTTCCGGTTGCGGAGGAGACGGGGTTGATCGTGCCCATCGGCGAGTGGGTGCTGGCGCACGCGTATGCGCAATCCGAACTTTGGCGCAAAAAAGGTCACGGCGATGTGTCGATCGCATTGAATGTGTCGGTAAAGCAGCTCCAGCAGCCGGACTTTGCCACCCAAATGCTGGCCTTGATCGACGGCGGCTCCAAAGTCAGCTTGGCTTTAGAGGTGACCGAGAGCGAGTTGATTCGCAACGTGCAGACCACAGTCGAGCTGTTGCGCATGCTCAAGCAACGCGGCATCGCCATCTCCGTCGATGATTTCGGAACCGGCTACTCGTCACTGAGCTATTTGCAGCAGCTGCCCATTGACGTCGTGAAGATTGATCGCTCGTTCGTCCAGGATCTCGCCGCCAACCCGCGCACCCGCGCCATGGTTCAAGCCATCATCGCCATGGCCCATGGCTTGGGCCTCAAGGTCGTGGCCGAGGGCGTGGAGCGCGCCGATGAATTGCAGATCTTGAAGGAAATGGACTGCGATTCGGTGCAGGGATTCTACTTCGGCCAGCCGGCCAGCGGCGATGACGTCGAGCAGTGTTTCAAGCGAAATATGCTGGCTGCATAGGCGCAATCGGCGCGTTTTCTGAAAAGCGGCTACGTATTGCGAAATTGTTTCGCAGTCGTCAACATTGGGCGCAAGTCGAGCACCATAAGTCGTAGTGAAAGCATAGAGGTGAGTTGATGGAGGACCGTTATGCCGCGTTGTTCAACGACAGTCTGGCCCGCTGCCTGCGGGATGAGTCGTTCCTCGATAAGTTCTACGCCGATTTCATGGCGGCATCGCCCGAGATAAGGGACAAGTTCAAGGATACGGATTTTGTTCGGCAAAAACGCATGCTGGAAAAGTCGCTGTGGGCCATTATGGCGGCGAGCGAGGCCAATTTCGAAAGCGACGAGTTCCTTCGCGGCCTGGCTGACTACCACAAAAAGCTGGCGGTGAAACCCGAGCACTTCGATATATGGCAGCGGTGCTTGATCAACGCCGCAAGTCAATGCGATCCGGAATTCAATGCCGAAATCGCCGACGCCTGGCGTGCGGTGCTGCGGCGCGGTGTTGAATTGATGAAGGGCGAGGGTTAGCGGAATTCGAGTCGTGGGAGCGGATCATTCCGCGATTGACTCGGCGAAGAATCGCGGTAGGAAACCGCTCCCACAGGATGCGCGATCTTTGTTGTGGGATCGAATCCCTTCGTCGGCGTTGCTGTCGATGCCAGATGGTTGCCGTTCATTGTGGGAGCGGATCATTCCGCGATTGACTCGGCGAAGAATCGCGGTAAGAAACCGCTCCCACAGGATGCGCGATCTTTGTTGTGGGAGCGGTTTCCTACCGCGATTCGTCCGCGATCAACTCCAGCGTGTTGCCGTCCGGGTCGCGCACGAACAGCGCTTGGCGTCCTGAGCGGCTCAGCGTGTAGGGAATTCGCCGCTTTGACAGCGTATCTACAAGCGCGGCGAAGTCAGACACCGCCAGCGCCGTGTGGCGATCCCGCCCGCCATGCACGGGGCGACCGTCAGTCGGATCGGGGTTGGGCAATTCCAACAAATGAATCTGCTGCTGTTCATTGATCGTGAGCCAAGCGCCCGGGTAGCCCAAGTCGGGCCGGGATTCATCCACGCGCAGCCCAAGCACGTCGCGGTAGAATTCCAAGGACCGCGCCGTGTCCGCGACGATCACGCTGGCGTGCAAGATGCGGTTGATCATCAGTCGCGGAAGTTGGTGTACTGCAGCGGAATGTTCAGATTCGCGGCGCGCAGCAATTTAATCGCATCCTGCAAGTCGTCGCGGTTCTTGCCGCTGACACGGACTTGCTCGCCCTGAATCGCCGCTTGGACCTTGAGTTTGCTGTCCTTGATGCGTTTGACGATATCTTTCGCCAGCGGCGTCTCAATGCCGTGTTTAAGGGTCAGTTTTTGCCGGACTCCCTTGCCACTGGGTTCGACCGGGCCGGGTTCCGCGCATTGAATGTCAACGCCGCGCTTGGTGAGTTTGCCGTACAGAATCTCCAGCATTTGCTTGAGTTGAAAGTCGCTTTGTCCGTGCAGCGTAACGACGTAATCCTGCAATTCGAATTTGGCATTGCTGCCCTTAAAATCGAAGCGCGTGGAAATCTCCCGATTGGCTTGATCGACGGCGTTGGTGACCTCATGGAGGTCCAGTTCCGAAACAACATCAAACGAGGGCATGACTACCTCCGGTGCTGCCAAAGAAATTTTGTGCGAAAGATACCATGTTTGTTCTCGGAAGTTGATCTGAACCGTGGCAGCGTTTTCCTACAGCGATGCATGCTGAGTGACAAAGCGCGCCAACGGTCCCTGTTGCCACACCGGCTGGATCGTGTCCGGGAGTGTGAGCAACTGGCCGAAACGGGTCCAGGGCAGCGCCGGATCGTGAAAATCCGAACCCAAGGAACCGGCGAGTTTGAATCGCTTCGCCAGTGCGCACAATTGGTTGATCTGACCGCGATCGCAGCCGCCGTAATTGACTTCCATGGCCTGCCCGCCCAATGCCGCGAATTCTTCCAGAAGCTGGCGCAACCGGCCGGCGCTGAAGTTGTAGCGACCGGGATGGGCCACCACCGCCGCGCCGCCCGCATCGACGATCCAGTTCACTGCATCCGCGAGACTTGCCCAGACGACGCTGACATAGGCCGACTTGCCGCGACTCAAAAATCGCTTGAACGCTTGCCCCGGCGAGTGGGCACGTCCGGTTTCGGTAAGAAAACGCGCGAAATGCATGCGGGTGCAGTTGTGGGGTGCCTGCTCGGTCAGCCACGCGTCCGCATCCGTCACGCCGGCTTTGACCAGTTTGCGGGCGATTTCACGCGCGCGCTCCGCGCGCTGCTCATGGATGTGAGCCAAGCCGCTGCTGAGTTCCGGCGACGCGGGGTCGATGCCCAGACCGACAATGTGAACCGACGCGCCGTTCCACGTCACCGAGATTTCCACGCCGGGAACGAGCACGATGCCCGCCGATTGGGCCGCCGCGGCGGCGGCCGGCAATCCCGCAACCGTGTCGTGATCGGTCAGTGCGAGAACGGTGATGCCCCGGGCCGCGGCTTGCGCCACGACTTGTTCCGGCGGCAACGTGCCGTCGGAAAACGTTGAGTGGCAATGCAGATCTATGGGAGAGTGGTGTGCGTTCATTGTGACCCTGTTGGCTGCGAGTTCGGCTAGTCTACTATGTTTACGGCATCGGCTTTGGCGACAATTCGGGCGACGAATCGCGGAATAATCCGCTCCCACGGGCTATCGGATAGGATGTGCCGCGGTTTCTTTGTGCGATTCCTTATGCGACGGGGAAAGATGGGATCTGCAATCGTATTTGGCATAGGCTCTCCCCATGGGGACGACATAGTCGGTTGGCGTGCCATCGAACGGCTCGAGGCATCCCTGCATACGGCTGACGTGGCATTTGAGTGCCTCGATCGTCCGGGAATCCGATTGCTGTCTCGATTCGAAGGTGTTGCGGCGGTGGTGCTGATTGATGCCGTCGCCGGCCTGGCCCCGGGCGAGGTTCGGCGGTTGGGCCTGGACGAAGCTGTTGCATTGGAGCAGCCGTGGACCAGTCATGGCTTCGGTTTGGGTCAGACGCTGGCCATGGGGCGCGTCTTGGGTGCGTTGCCGCCGTGGATCGAGATTGTCGGCATCGGCGTCGGCGATGTTCCTGATTTAGAGCGGCTGCGTCCGCAAGTCGCCGCCGCTGTGCCCCGTGCTGCGGACGAAGTGCAGAGAATAATGTTACGCAGCCGCCACCCAACTCTCTGAAACCCCCTTGCGGCGGGAGCCGTTTCTACCGCGATTCTTCGTCCGAATCATCGCAGAATGATCCCCGCAACGAAGATCGCCCGTCGTCGTGGGAGCGGTTTCCTACCGCGATGCTTCGTCCGGCTCATCGCGGATGAATCCGCTCCTACGGTCATTTGCTCTGGAATCACCGCTCGGCTCAGATCTTTTTGACGGATCTCTCCGCTTCCAGAATGATCTTGGTCATGCGCACCACGCTATCGGGGTTGAGCGAAATCGAACCGATGCCCTGCTTAACCAGCCATTGGGTGATTTCGGGATAGTCTGAAGGCGCTTGGCCGCAGATGCCGACATATTTGCCGCGGCGCTTGCAGGCGTCGATGGCCATTTCCATCAATTTCAACACCGCGCCGTTGCGTTCGTCGAAGCCGGTGACGATCCCTGAATCCCGGTCGACGCCCAGCGTAAGTTGGGTCAGGTCATTGGAGCCGATGGAGAAACCGTCGAAATGATCGAGAAACTCGTCGGCCAGCAGCGCATTGGCGGGAATCTCGCACATCATGTAAATGTGCAAGCCGTTTTCGCCGCGCTTCAGTCCCAGCTTCGACATCATTTCCAGCACGCTGCGCGCTTCGGTCACGCTGCGCACGAAGGGAATCATGAGCGCGACGTTGGTAAGACCCATGACATCGCGAACTTTGTGCATGGCGGCGCATTCCATGGCGAAGCAGGGCGCGAACTGCTCCGACGGATAGCGCGAGGCGCCGCGAAACCCGATCATGGGATTCTCTTCCGTCGGTTCATAGTCTTCGCCGCCGATGAGCTGGGCGTACTCGTTGGATTTAAAGTCGCTCATGCGCACAATCACCGGTTTGGGATAGAACGCCGCCGCGACGTGGCCGACGCCCTCCGCCAGTCGGTCGACATAAAACGTCTGCGGGTCGGCATAGCCCGCGATGTGTTTGGCGATCGTGGCGTGCAGCTTCGATTCGGTGTGGTCGAAGTCCAGAATGGCGTGGGGGTGGATACCGATGGCATTGTTGATAATGAATTCCAGCCGCGCCAAGCCAACGCCGTCGTTGGGAACTTGGCAGGCCTCGAAGGCTTGGTCCGGATTGCCGACGTTCATCATCACTTTGGTGCGCGGCCGTTCCTTGATGTCGAGTTCGATGGTTTCCGTTTCGAACGGCAAAAGCCCCTGGTAGACATTGCCCGTATCGCCCTCGGCGCAGGAAATGGTGACTTCATCTCCCGGCTTGACGATGGTGGTGGCGTCACCGCAGCCCACAATGGCGGGAATGCCCAGTTCGCGGGCCACGATCGCGGCGTGGCAGGTGCGTCCGCCCCGGTTGGTGACGATGGCGCCGGCGATTTTCATTACCGGTTCCCAATCGGGGTCGGTAATGTCGGTGACGAGAATCTCGCCTTTTTGCAGTTCGCGCATGTGGGACGCTTCGAGAATGACGCGAGCCTTGCCTGCCGCGATCTTTTGCCCGACGCTCATGCCGCGAGTCAGCACGCGGCCGCGCTGTTTGAGACGGAAGATTCTTTGCGTGCCCGCATCGGCCAGAGATTTAACGGTTTCCGGTCGTGCTTGAACGATGAATAGTTCGTTGGTGATGCCGTCCTTGGCCCACTCGATGTCCATGGGGCGCGGTTGACCCGCGCGCTCGGAATAGTGGTTCTCGATGATCACTGCGTAGCGCGCCAACTCCAGCACTTCGTCGTCGCTCAGGGCGAAACGATTGCGCTCATTAGGATGCACCTCGACGTTCTGCGTCGACCGTCCCGCTTCCGCGTCGCGGGTATAGATCATCTTGATTGCCTTCTGTCCGAGGCGCTTCTTCACGATGGGGCGGAAACCTTTGGCAAGCGTCGTCTTGAAGACGTAGAACTCATCGGGGTTGACCGCGCCTTGCACCACGTTTTCCCCCAGGCCGTAGGCCGCGGTGATGAACACGACATCGCGAAAGCCCGATTCGGTATCCAGTGTGAATATGACGCCGGATGAGCCGCGGTCTGAGCGCACCATTTTCTGCACGCCGATGGACAGCGCCACGTCGAGATGGGAAAAACCTTTGTCGATCCGATAGGAAATGGCGCGGTCGGTGAACAACGATGCGAATACTCGTTTGCAGGTCGCCAGCAGATTGTGGGTGCCGCGAATGTTCAGATAGGTTTCCTGCTGACCGGCGAATGAAGCGCTGGGAAGGTCCTCGGCGGTGGCGGAGCTGCGCACCGCGACGTCGGGACTGGGGCCGTATTGGGCGGCCAGTTCCTGATACGCGACTTCGATTTCCTTGGCCAACTGCTCGGGCATGGTGCCGCGGCCGATCCATTGGCGGATTTTCGCGCCGGTTACCGCGAGATTCTCCACGTCGGTGATGTCCAGCGCTTCCAATGCTTGGCGAATCGGCTCGCGCAGGTTGTTGTGGGACAGGAAATCGCGAAATGCGCCGGCCGTGGTGGCAAAGCCATTCGGCACCTTCACGCCGTGGGCGGTGAGCGCGCGGTACATTTCGCCCAGGGAGGCGTTCTTTCCGCCCACCTCGCCCACGTCATCGATGGTGATTTCCGAAAATCGGCGTACGTATTCCATGTCCCGTCCTTGGTGATTTTGTTTGGGATGGATTTTAACCGATTTTGCGTAGGAACGGATTTATCCGCGATGGGTGCGATGGGCGCGATGGCGCGATGACTCGATGACTCGGGCGTAGAATCGCGGAATGATCCGCTCCCACAATGAAGCGCGACTTCAGTTGTGGGAGCGGATCATTCCGCGATGCAAGCGGCGGTGGTCGCGCTCGGCATCCACGTCTTTCGCGACGCGCGCGCATCCATGTGCCTGGGAAACTGAGCGGCTAATCGCTCAGCTCGCTGTTCCAGACGGTGAATGAGTTTTTACCGTTGCGTTTCGATGCATACAGTGCCCGGTCGGCATTGACCAAGATTTCGTCCGTAGACAAACCATGGTCGGGCGTGACGGCGATGCCGATGCTGCAGGTGACTCGCGCGGGCTCGTTCAACTTGCTCGTGACGAACGAATGCGTATTTAGATCGTGAAGGATCTTCTCCGCCAGCGCGACGGCGCCATCGCTTTGGGTTTGGGGGGCGAGGATAATAAATTCGTCGCCGCCGAAACGGCCAACCACGTCGATCTTGCGGCACTGTTTGCGCAAGATGCGAGTGAAGTCGTGCAAGAGCTTGTCGCCCATCAGGTGGCCGTGGGTGTCATTGAATATCTTAAACTCGTCCAGGTCGACGAACATCACCGCCATCGGCGTTTGATGGCGTTGACTGCGGGCCATTTCCACCGTGAGTTTGTCCATCAGGGAGCGTTTGTTGTAGAGGCCCGTAAGCGAATCCAGCGTCGCCTGACGTTTGAGTTCGTTGATCAGGCGCGCTTTCTCCACCGCCTCCACGGCTTCGGAGGCGAAAATGCTCAGCAACAGCAGATCATGATCGGCGAAAGCCTGGCCATTTTTTCGATAGACCGTGATGCAGCCGATGGTGCTGTCGCGGGTGTTCATGGGTACGCACAGCAGGGAGCGAATGCCCTCGAGCTGGGCGAACTCGGCATTCTTTACATCTGGCACCTGTTGCACGTTGACGGTGGTGAAGGGCTGTCCGCTTTGCACCACCCGTCCGGTGATGCCTTCGCCCACGCGCACCGCCGGCTGGGAAAGAAAGCCGTCCGTCAAACCATAGCCTTTTACGATGTCGAGGGTGCCGGTCTCGATGTTGAATACCCGAATGGTGGCCGCCTCCGCGTGAGTCAGCGTCACTGCCGTTTTGACGATATGTTCGAAAACGTCATCCAGGCCATCGAACACGATCATGCGTTCGGCGATCATGAAAATACGGCTCAAGAGGTGATTCTCCCGCGTCGAGGGCCAAGTGGAATCGTAGGTGGACGCGGTTACGGCACTCATGGTTGGACCCCTCTTGGTAATCGCTAGGTAATCACGTCGGGTTGATCGCGGCCGGTGTGGCGCCGGATGCCGGCGATATCATCGGCGATATCGATCAGTTCCTTTAAAGCCGCTTGGGTTGGTTGGTCGTGACGGCTGTTGTCCGCTTCGAAACGTTCAAGGTAAACGCGCAACGTTGCGCCCTTCGTGCCCGTGCCGGACAAGCGGTACACGATCCGGGAACTATCTTCGAAAATAACGCGAATGCCCTGCTGGTGACTCTCGCTTCCATCTACAGAATCTTTATAGCTGAAGTCGTCGCTTAAAACGATACGGAAACGTCCGTAGCGACGCCCCGTGAGGCTCGCAAGCGATGAGCGCAACTGATTGATTAAGGCGGTGGCTTTTTCCGCTTCGACTTCCTCGTAATCATGCCGCGTGTAGTAGTGGCGGCCGTACTCGCGCCAGTGCCCGCGCACAATGTCGGCCACGCTTTGGCGGCGCACGGCGAGAATGTTCAGCCAAAAAAGCACTGCCCACAAACCGTCCTTCTCGCGCACATGGTCCGACCCCGTGCCGAAGCTCTCTTCGCCGCATAACGTGACCTTGTCCGCGTCCATGAGGTTGCCGAAGAACTTCCAGCCGGTGGGCGTTTCGAAACAGGGAACGCCGAGCTTTTTTGCCACCACGTCGGCCGCCTGGCTGGTGGGCATGGAGCGCGCAATGCCGCGAATGCCTTTGCTGTACCCCGGCGCGCACGTCGAGTTGGCGGCGATCATTGCCAGGCTGTCGCTGGGTGTGACGAACATCTGTTTGCCGACGATCATATTGCGGTCGCCGTCCCCGTCGGAGGCGGCGCCGAAATCCGGGCCGTCAGCGCGAAACATCATGTCGACCAGTTCCTTGGCGTGAACCAGATTCGGATCGGGATGACCGCCGCCGAAATCGGGCAGCGGCGTGGCGTTGAGCAGACAGTCTTGCGGTGCGCTCAGGCGGTTAACCAGAATCTCCCGAGCGTAGGGGCCGGTGATCGCATGCATGGCGTCGAATTTGACGCGAAATCCGGCGGCGATGTGCTTGCGTATGGCCGCGAAGTCGAACAGTGACTCCATGAGGTCGGCGTAGTCGGCGACCGGGTCTATGATTTCAATCGCCGTCGAACCCGCTTCGCTTTTGCCGAGGCGGTCGAGATCGACATCGGGGGTTTCCGCGATGCGGTACTTGGCAAGCGCCTTGCTGCGCTGAAAAATCGCCTCCGTGACTTTTTCGGGCGCCGGTCCGCCGTTTTGAATGTTGTATTTGATGCCGAAGTCGCCGTCCGGTCCGCCGGGATTGTGGCTTGCGGAGAGCACCAGGCCGCCGAAAGCTCGGTGTTTGCGAATGACGCAGGAAACGGCGGGCGTGGACAGCAATCCACCCTTGCCGACGAGCAGACGGCCGAAGCCCGCCGCCACCGCCATTTTGATGATGATTTGTATAGCCTCCCGATTGTAGTAGCGGCCGTCGCCCCCAATGACCAGGGTTTTGCCGGACACATTGCCCAACGTATCGAACACCGCTAGCACAAAATTTTCCAAGTAATGTGCCTGCTGAAAGACGCTGACCGCTTTGCGCAAGCCCGAGGTGCCGGGCTTCTGGTCTGAAAAAGGGGTTGTCGTTATGGTTTTGACGTGCATGGCGGCTTCCTGAGTCTGTGGTGTGCGCCTATTTTTTTATCTCCCAATGACAAATGCAACCGCGCATCGGCGTTGACAGGCGCGCCGATGGGGTAAAATGGCGCCAAATTTCGAAGCCAATGATTGATTCCAGGAGGTCGAGACCCGCCATGAGCGCACAAACTGCACGCGAAACGATGCCGTTTCAGACGGAAGTGAAACAACTGCTCAAGTTGATGATTCATTCGTTATATTCCAACAAAGAGATCTTCCTGCGCGAACTCGTTTCCAACGCCTCGGACGCCGCCGACAAGTTGCGCTTCGAAGCGCTGACGGACGGCGCCCTGTACGAAGGCGATTCGAATCTGCGCATCCGGGTGACGTTTGACAAGGACAAGCGCACCATCACCATCTCGGACAACGGCATCGGGATGAGCCGCAACGAAGTGATCGAGAACATCGGCACTATCGCCAAGTCGGGCACGCAGCAGTTTTTGGCCTCGCTGACCGGCGATCAGAAAAAGGACTCCAAATTGATCGGGCAGTTCGGCGTGGGCTTTTATTCGGCCTTTATCGTCGCCGACAAGATCACGCTGATCACCCGCCGCGCCGGGGTGGGCGCCGAGCATGGTGTGCGCTGGGAATCGGCGGGCGAAGGGGAGTTCACCCTGGAGACCGTTGAGAAGACCAATCGCGGGACCGACGTCGTCCTGCACTTGCGCGAAGGCGAGGATGACTTTCTTGACGGGTTTCGCTTGCGCCACATCATCCGCAAGTATTCCGACCACATCTCCATTCCGGTGTTGATGCCCCAAGAGGGCGAGAAAGCCGAAGGCGATGAAACGGTAAATCGGGCGTCGGCATTGTGGGCACGCTCGAAGAAGGACATCAAGGACGAAGAGTACAACGAATTCTACAAGCACATCGGCCACGATTGGGAAGATCCGCTTCTTCATGTGCACAATCAGGTGGAAGGCAACTACGCCTATACAACGCTTTTCTATGTGCCCAAGCATGCGCCTTTCGACCTGTGGGATCGGGAGCGTCGCCACGGCGTCAAGCTCTATGTGCGTCGCGTGTTCATCATGGATGACGCCGAGCAACTCTTGCCTAGCTACTTGCGCTTCGTCAAAGGAGTAGTGGACTCCGACGATTTGCCGCTCAACGTGTCGCGGGAAATCTTGCAGCACAACAAAGTCATCGACGCCATCCGCGGCGCGTCCGTAAAGCGGATCTTGGGCGCGCTGGAAGATCTGGCCAAAAACGACGCCGAGAAGTATCAGGTGTTCTGGGATCAGTTCGGCAAAGTCATGAAGGAAGGGCCAGGCGAGGACGCCGCCAATCGCGAGCAGATCGCCAAGCTGCTGCGTTTTGCCAGCACCCACACCGATGATGCGACACAGACGGTTTCGCTCGCCGACTACGTTTCGCGCATGAAGGAGGGCCAGGACAAGATCTACTACGTTACGGCGGAAACTTTCACCGCGGCGAAGAACAGCCCCCATCTGGAGATTTTTCGCAAAAAGGGCGTCGAAGTGCTGTTGCTAAGCGATCGAGTCGATGAATGGCTGAGCAGTCATCTGACGGAGTTCGACGGCAAGTCCTTGCAGGCGGTTACCAAGGGCGAGTTGAACCTGGGCGGCCTTGAGGATGAAAAGGAAAAAGCGGAACAGCAAAAGGCCGCGGAGAGCAGCAAAGACTTTCTTGTTCGTATCAAGGAAGCGCTCGGCGACGACAAAGTGCAGGATGTGCGGGCGACTCACCGCCTGACCACATCCCCGGCTTGCTTGGTGGTAAACGACTACGACATGAGCACCCATTTGCAGCGTCTGCTCAAGGAAGTAGGGCAGAGCGCGCCGGGAACCAAGCCCATATTGGAGGTGAATCCCACCCATCCACTGGTTACGCGTTTTCGCGAGGAGCAAGACAGCGAGCGCTTCAAGGATTGGGCGCAGTTGCTGTTCGAGCAGGCGCTATTGAGCGAAGGCGGCCATTTGGAAGATCCGGCGTCGTTCGTCGGCCGATTGAACAAATTATTGGTTGAGCTTTCGCGTTAGACAAAGGAGAAGTTTGTGGCGAAATCGGATCGACGTGCCTTCGACAAGATAAAACATTTCGGCACGGTGCTGGGCGCCGGTACATCGTTTGTGGGCGAGTTAAAGGGAACGGATAGCGTGGTCGCTCACGGCAGCGTGTCGGGCAACTGCAATTTGGATGGCAGCGTCGTGATCAGTCAGGGCTGCACGTGGAAAGGCGACATCATGGCGCTGAACGTGCTGGTGGCCGGCGAGGTGGAAGGCAACGTGACCGCCCAGAACCAGTTGGAAATGCTCGCGACGGGGAAAGTCGTCGGTCGCTTGGCCTGTCGCCGCATCGCTATTGCCGAAGGCGCCGTGCATCAGGGTGAAATTCGCATGACGCCCGAGGGAAACGTCACCCGCTTCGTCGATCGCCGCTCCGCGGGCGACTGATTAATTGGGGGTCAGGCCTCCAACATTGGAGGTCTGACCCCCGGGTTGAACCATGGACGACGTGCGTATCGACAAGTGGCTGTGGGCGGCGCGCTTCTTCAAGACGCGCTCTGTCGCCGCGGAAGCGGTCGGCGGCGGCAAGGTCTATGTCAATGGGGTACGGGTAAAGCCATCACGGACAGTCAAACTCGGGGATCAGCTCGAAATCACCCGCGGCGAAGAGCATTTCGTCGTGGTGGTGCGGGGCGTCAGCGACTCCCGCGGGCCGGCGAGTGTCGCCACGACTCTCTATGAGGAAACCGAAGAGAGCGCGGCGAAACGGCTGGTGCTGCGGGATGAAAAGCGCTTCGAGCGCATCTCCCGCCCCGTGCCGCCGTCGCGCCCGGACAAACGGGCCCGGCGGGACATTCGAAAGTTCACCGGCAAGGACTGATGCCCCTCGCCTGTCGAGCACCGCGATTCGTTGGGGGTCAGGCCTCCGATATCGGAGGCCTGACCCCCAACGAATTGATATATCCACGCCGGCATTGTGAGGTTTGCGTTAAACAGGCTTGGTTCGGGGCCGATGTTGAATGCGATAACAACCGCTTAAGTGACCCCGAATGGAATCGATTTCTCGTCCTGCGCAATACATAAAGCGTCTTATGAGCGTGCCGCGGCGGGGGTTCGCGTCCATCGCGGGCTTGGTTGTTATTATCTGGCTGGTGAGTCATGCGGCATGGATCAAACCGCTGGATGACGCGCTGTTCGATTACATCTCCAGCAGCCTCCCGCGCAGCGACGCGCCGCCCGCCGTTGTTCTCGTTCGCGCCGAGTTGCGCGCCCATCACTTCGATGACGAATACTGGCTCGGTCTGTTGACCCGCTTGCGCTCGGGCGAGCCGCGGCGCATTGCATTCATGATGATGCCCGAAGGGGCGAGCGCGGCGTTTTTCGAATCCGCGGCCAACGGCGGCGATGTGGTGTTCGGACGCACCCTCGTGCTGCGGGAAAACGACCTGGGTTATGAGGGGGTCAGCATCGAACCCGAAGCAGCGGCGCCGTTCAATTTGCCATTCGGTATCGTCGAACCCGCCCCGGCGGTGCATGGCGTGCACCGCCGCACGCCGCTGCGGGTAGAGTTTCAGGGGCAGCAGTTTCCCGCCTTTGCGCCGATGGCGGCGTTTGGTCCTCAGTCGGTGACGAAGAACGGCGCCTCCTCGTTTTTGCTTGATTTCTCTCGCGGACCGAACGGTTTGCCGCAGGCCTCGGCCGATCGAATTCTTGCCGACGATTTTAATGCGCAAGCATTCAAGGATAAGGTCGTGATCGTCGGCTATGTCGATGATACCTACATCCCAATGGTTTCGACGCCGTTTAACGGCGGCGTGGCTCAGATGTCGGTTCTGGGTCTTCAAGGAATCGCCGTCGACAATCTGCTCTCGCAGCGAACCGTTACGGCGTTGACGGACACCGCGCTGTTGCCGATTTTGCTGCTACTTGCGGTCGTTCTGTTTCCCATCTTCATCCGTCTGCGCTTTGTGCACGGCATCGCCCTTTCGGCCGCGTTGCTCGCGGTAGTGTATTTCGCCGCCCAATTGAGCCTGACCAAGTTACAGCTCTGGCTGCCCAGCGGGCCGATCGCGCTGCTGATTGTCATTGAGTTTTTCTACACCGCGTTCATCGCTATGGCGCGCAAGGATCAGGCGATACAGGCCATGACAACGGGCGCGCTGAATCGTCTGTCGCGGCTCGACGCGCCGGTCAGTGTTTTCGATAGCCCGGACTATTGGCGCCATATCGCCGATTTTATCGACGCCCGGTTGGACGTGCGGCGATTGATCATCCTGGATCTCGAAGGCGGCCGTAAACCGCGCCTCAAGGAAGTGATTGCCTTAAATTGCGCGTTTGCCGACATCGACGAGCGCCGCCGCGATCCCTCGCGCGTTCCCTATTCCTTCGCGGCGGAATCGAAGAAGCCGTCGCGCCTGACGGCGCCGTTTTTCAAAGAGCCGCAAAGCAACGAGGAAGAGTTCTTGCTGCCGCTGCGTTTCGGCGAGGAGATTCTGGGCTTTTGGGCGTTTTCCATCGAGCGCGAGAAGATGGTTCAGATTCCGTTGTTCTCGCCCTTGGTGGCGGAATACGCCGAGGAGATCGGCAAGCTCCTGTATGAGCGGCGGATATGGCGCGGCGTGCAGAAGTTGTCCTGGTTCGACCGCTGGTTCAGTTTCGATCCCAAGCGCGTTTCGTACAATCGGGCGCGCCATGCGGTGGCGGCGCTGGGCGGCCGATTGAAGATGATGGAAGATGTGTTCGATCTCATGACGACGGCGATCGGCGTGTTCGACTTGTTCGGCCGATTCGTGGCCGGCAGCGAAAAGCTGCGCGTCCTGCTAAAGAACGCCGGCTTGGGCGTCGACGAATTCGATCTGGTCGCGATTCTGACCCGCATCGCCAATGTTCCCGCCGCCGAGGTCAAACGCTCCTTGCGCTATGTGGTGCATCAGCGCGGCTCGATTTCCGTGGTGACGAGCGTGACGGAACAGAGCGGCGCGACGTTGACCCTGCACGTGAGACCCCTGCAGCGCGATCCCGATGAGGATTTGGGCGAGGCGGACGCCGCGCCGTTCGATCTGCGCGGCGTGATCGTCGAACTGGTGGACGTGACGCAGTTGCGCCAGATCTATGAGTTGAAGGAAGGTCTGGTGGAAAAGATCAACAAAGAGCTGCGACAGAGCCTGCAAGGCGTTCAACACGCCGCAAGCATGATGGGCAACAACACCGTTCCCCAAGTGCACCGCGGCAGACTCCTGACGTTGACGTCAAAAAAACTCGTCGACGCGGTGAACGTGCTCGAAGAAGCGCAGCGCTATCTTGACCTAAACGTACACGGCGCGCGATTGGAGTGTTTTCCCGTCGAACTCAAGCCGCTGATCGAGCGCGCTCTGGAGGCCGTGCGGTTGACTGCCAGTCAGCGCGGCATCGGTTTTCGGATCGATCTGGAAAACCTGGGTCAGGAATTCGTCTTCGCCGATCCGGAAACCTGCCGCGATGTGATCATGCTGGTGCTCAATTATCTGGCGTCGCGCGCGCGGCCGGATACTACGGTCGACTTGTACGTCAAGCAAGATCCGCTGAACGTCATCAAGCGGCACGAAGTGGTGCTGTGGTTCATGAACCAATCCGAGAAAGAAACACAAGCCTCGCTGCAGGCGAAGCTGCTGGATGACACGACCAACAGCCGGGACGAGTATTTCCAACTGCGCAATGCCATGCGCATCATTCAGACCTGGGGCGGCGCGCTGTCCATCGACGTCGAGGGCGGCAAACACATCGTGGTGAAGTTGACCCTCAAAGGATTTTTCTAGGTCAGGGTAGCCGAAGCGCCGTGGGAGCGGTTTTCTACCGCGATTCTTCGCCGAGTCAATCGCGGAATAATCCGCTCCCACAGCAGACTGCGCTTCGTCTTGTGGGAGCGGTTTCCTACCGCGAATTTCTGTCAGATTCATCGTCATCACCGATTTTCATCGCGGAATGATCCCAAAGTAGCGTTCCGCTCAGATAACCCCGTTGCTACGGCTTCTCCGGCTTGCCCCGCACCAATTCCCGGTCGTATTCACGGCGGCGCGCGGGATCGTTGAGGGCGACATAGGCCCGGCTGATCAGATCCGTCGCCCGGCCCGTCCCGGCGCGCTGGCCGCAATGACTGATGAAGCGGCGCAGGGTGCTGTAGCTCTTTTGTACCTCCTGGGCCGAGGCGTCCATCGCCAATCCAAGAATGCGGTAGTAATTTTCCGGGTCGGCGAGCATCACCTTTTCAAGGTAGGACCACGCTGCCTGGGTCAGTTCGGCCCGTGACGAAGCGGCGCCGCCATTCTTCCCCGCGGCCTTCGAAAAAGCCCCCTGTCCGCCCAGGAGTTGAGCCAGAAGATCGATGAATCCGGGGGGAACCGGCGAGCTGGCCTGGGTCAACGGTTTGAAGCGGGCCGGATCGCGGTAGACGGCCAGCACCACGGCGCGAACATCGTCGACCGCTGGGCGCTTGGTTGTTTGCTGTTCGGCCAACGCCGACGCACCGCCGTCGGGCGGCGGCGCTGGATTAACGTCTTTGTCGTTGTCGCTGTTCATGAATCGATGATGGCTCGCCCGGGCGCTCATAGCCAGTAATTAATTAGGTGACGCGCACCCGAAGCACCTCCCGAATTGTGGCCCAAAACACGCTTCCAAATCGACCAACTCCCGTCGCGCGAAATTTGTATCATAAA
>JAKACW010000008.1:2500-97759 GCA_021821045.1 Pseudomonadota bacterium | reverse complement strand
CGATTCCCAATGCTTTAAGCTTCATCGCGGACCCTCCTTACTCTGTTTCAGATGAAATTCACATTCTCATCTTGGCCCAATTTTAGAGGCCGTTTAAGAGAAGGACGGGTCCATTTCATTTCCTACATTGACACGACGAGCCCGCCGTGGGAGCGGATTATTCCGCGATTGAATCGGCGCCGACGATGAGTCCGTCGAAGAATCGCGGTAGTCGCTACGGGCATCCTGCCCTCTCGCGACATTCGCACATCCCTGTGCATCGGAAACCGCTCCCACAGGATTGCGCGCCAAGTGTTGTGGGAGCGGATTATTCCGCGACTCGATCCAGGTCGTGAACACGGTTGGTTTCAGTCGCGCTTTGCCGTAGGCGCAGACGGCCGTAAGTATAATGCGCGGCGCACGCACCTTCGCTGGATACCATGCACGGCCCTACAGGCGTGTCGGGGGTGCACACGTTGCCGAATAATTTGCAGTCCTGCGGCGCGGTCACGCCACGCAGCACGGCGGCGCACTCGCAGGCTTTGTTATCCTGCCACCCGCCGCTGACGATCTCGAAGCGCTGCTCGGCGTCGAAGTCCGCGTACGCGTTTCGAATTTTCAATCCGCTAAAGGGCACATGGCCGAGGCCGCGCCACTCGAATTCGTCTCGCAGTTCCAGCACTTCCGCCACGATCCGCTGTGCCTTGAGGTTGCCGTCCCGGCTCACGGCGCGGGTGAATTGGTTCTCCACTTCGGCGCGCCCTCCGTTGATTTGCCGCACCAGCATCAAGATCGCTTGCGTCACGTCCAGCGGCTCGAAACCGGCCACCACGACCGGCTCATGGTAGTCCGCGGCGAAGCCCTCGTAGGGCCGGGTGCCGATGATGGTCGATACATGAGCCGGTCCGATGAAGCCATCGATTCGCACTTTGTCCGATTGGCGCAGCTCGGGGGAATCCAAAATGGCCCGGATCGCCGCCGGCGTGAGCACGTGATTGCAGAACACCGTGAAATTGGTGAGCCGCTGCGCCGCCGCCTGCTGGATGGTCACGGCGGTCGGCGGCGTGGTGGTTTCGAAGCCGATGGCGAAGAAACACACTTCGCGCTGCGGATTCCGGCGCGCGATCTCCAACGCATCGCTGGCCGAATACACCATGCGGATGTCCGCGCCCTGGGCTTTGGCCCGCAGCAAGCTCATGGCGCCCTTGTCGCGGGGCGAGCCCGGCACCCGCAACATATCGCCGTAAGTGCAGAGAATCACATCATGATTCAAGGCGAGATCGATGGCGTTGTCGATGCGGCTCATGGGCAGCACGCAAACCGGGCAGCCGGGACCGTGCACCAACTTGACGCTGGCGGGTAGCAGATCTTGGATGCCGTAGCGATGGATGGTGTGGGTATGCCCGCCGCAGAATTCCATGACATGATAGGTGCGGCCCGTGTCGGCGTCGCGAGCGATGGTTTGCGCTAGTTGTCGCGCCAAGTCGCCGTCGCGGAACTCGTCGATGTATTTCATGTTCCCGCCTCCGGCATAGTTATGTCGAATCTTTGGGTCAGTGCCCGAATGAGGGCTAAAGTCTTTTCCGCTTCTTCGGGGTCGAGCCGCGTCAGGGCGAAACCGACGTGGATGATCAAGTAGTCGCCGACCCTCACGTCCGTTACCAATGTGGTGCACACCTCTTTGCGCACGCCGCCCAAATCGACGATTGCTATGTCGTCGTCTTGCAGTTCGACTACTCTAGCGGGAACGGCTAGACACATGAAAGCAATCCTTTTTGGCTACGCTGACGTAGGAGCGGATTTATCCGCGATGGAATCGGACTCGGCGCCAGCTCGGGCGAAGAATCGCGGATGAATCCGCTCCTACGGGCGGTGCGGTGCGCGGTCATTGCTTAGCCTCCCCAGCTTGCCGCGCCACCCAGGCCTGTCCCAGACTGATGCCACCGTCATTAGGCGGCACACGTTGCGCTTGATAGACCCGCAACCCATGCTCACACAGCGCGGTGCGCAATCCATCGGCCAGTAGACGGTTGAGGAAACAGCCGCCGGCTAACACGACGTCAGGGAGTTGGCGCGCTTGCGCCGCATCAAGGACCCAGGATGCCAACGCGTGCACCAAAGTGGAATGAAACACCGCGGCGCCACGCGCGACATCGCTTTCGCCTGTCAAACGTTCGAGCAAGGGGAGGAAATCCAGAATCAGCTTGCCGTTGCCGCGGTTGATACAAAACCCTTCCGGCCACGCCGGAGCCGCGCCATGCTGTAACGCGAGCTGCTCAAAATGCATCGCCGCTTGGCCTTCGAAATGAGTGACCGGATACAATCCAAGCAAACCCGCCGCCGCGTCGAATAGACGGCCGGCGCTGGAGGTGGCCGGGCAGTTTACGTTGCGCCGCAACATGTCAGTCAACGTGTCGGCGCCGGACTGTTTTGGAAAACGCCGCGCGATCTCTTCGTCTCGGCCAAGGGCGTATAGCGCAGCCGCGGCCATGCGCCAGGGCTCGCGCGCCGCGCGATCGCCGCCGGGCAAGGGCAACGGGCGAAAATGTCCGACTCGCTCGCAACGCGAACCGTCCACGATTAACAGTTCGCCGCCCCACAGACTGCCATCATTGCCGAGACCGATGCCATCGAGCGTCAGGGCAAGCACGGGCCGTGTGATGCCGTGCTCCGCCATGACGGCGGCGGCATGGGCGTGATGATGTTGCACTGCTACGGTGGGCAAGCCGTGCTGCTGGGCGAAGCGCTCGGCGAAGGTTGTGCTGAAAAAATCAGGGTGCAGGTCGTGGGCGACGACATGCGGTTGAAGATCCAGCACGGCGACCAAATGGGCGACGGTCTCACTGAGCAAATTGCACGCGGCTCGATGATCCAAATCGCCAATGTGCTGAGACAAGAACGCCTCATTGTCCCGCGTCACGCATACTGTGTTCTTGTACCAGGGGCCGCAAGCCAGCACGTCCGGCCCCGTGCCGGCCAGGGGAATAGCCTGCGGCGTAAAACCTCGGGCGCGACGGACGACGATCGGCTGTGCGCCGTCGGCGCGAATTACGCTGTCATCGCAGCGCACCACGATCTCGCGATCATTGAGTAGAAAACTGTCGACGATACCGTGCAGGCGCTCAATGGCTTCCTTGTTGTCCTTGGCCAGCGGCTCGCCGTTGGGGTTTGCGCTGGTCATGACGAGCAGCAGTGGTTGTCGTTCTTTCAGCCAATCCGCGCCGTCCGGACGTCCCGCGGCCTCGTGGAACAACAAATAATGCAGCGGCGTGTAGGGCAGCATGACCCCGATGCACGGCACGTCCGGCGCGACACCGGGCATCAGCTCGTCGCAAGCGGGTCGTTTCGCCGCCAGAACGATGGGCCGTTCTTGCGACGCCAGCAATTCCGCTGCTGCATCATCCAACGCAGCGACTTGGTCAAAGCTGGCACGGTTGGCGCCCATGACCGCGAAGGGTTTGCCTTCCCGCTGCTTGTTTGCGCGCAGCCGTGCAACACTTTTGGCGTTGCGGGCGTCGCAAGCGATGTGGAATCCTCCCAGACTTTTGATCGCGATGAGTTGCCCAGCCTGTAGTCGGGCCAGTGCATCGGCGATGGGATCGTTGGATGCGATGGGTGTGCCGTCCGCGTCGCACAGCGTGAGCCTCGGCCCGCACTCGGCGCAAGCGTTGGGTTGGGCGTGAAAACGCCGATCCCGGGGATCGTCGTATTCTTCGGCGCACGCGGCGCAGAGGGTGAACCGAGACATGCTCGTGTGGGACCGATCATAGGGTAATCGAGAGGTGATGGTATAGCGGGGGCCGCAATGGGTGCAGTTGATGAAGGGGTAGCGGTAGCGCCGGTCGAGCGGATCGAACAGCTCGTCCAGGCAGGCGCTGCACACCGCGCTATCAGGTGTGATCCCGGTGTGAACCTTGTCGTGGCGGCTAGGCTCGATACGAAATCCGCGGGCGGACGTGTCGATGGTCAGCTCGGTAATGTCGATGCCATCGATGCGCGCCAGCGGCGGAGCATTTTGGCGCAACTGCGCGCAAAAGCGATCGAACGCGCGGCGTTCGCCTTGGGCTTGCGCTTCCACGCCATCGCCATCGTTGTGCACAAACCCGCTCAAGCCGTGTTCCAGCGCCAGGCGGTAAACGAAGGGGCGAAAACCCACGCCTTGGACTTGCCCGCGGATTCGCACGCGCCAGCGTTGTCGATCCCCCTCGTGCTGGATACTTGGCTGTGTCATCGCTAGGTCGTGCCGCCGATCTGACGGTCACCGGGCGAAGCAAGCGACGGGTCGAGCGATTTCGCTCGGTGACTCGCTTCGATCCATTCCAGCCATTGCGTCATGCCTTCGCCATGCGTGGCCGAGACGCTGATGATCGGCGCGCGAGAGTTGACGCGCTTGATGTATTCGCGGCACTGAGTCATGTCGAAAGTGAGGTGAGGCAGCAGGTCGATTTTGTTGATCAGCACGACGTCCGCCGCGTGAAACATGTTGGGATACTTGAGCGGCTTATCCTCGCCCTCGGTGACGGACAGAATGACGACTTTGGCGCTTTCTCCGAGATCGAATTCCGCCGGGCAGACCAAGTTGCCCACGTTCTCGATGAACAAAAGACCGTCATCATGCAGACCCAATTGATCGAAGCTGCGGCCGACCATGAGCGCGTCGAGATGACACCCCTTGCCCGTGTTGATTTGCACGGCGGCCGCGCCGGTCTCACGAATACGCGCCGCGTCGCGGTCGGTTTGTTGATCGCCTTCGATCACCCCAATGCTGTAACGACTTGCAAGCGCTTTGATTGTGTTGACCAATAGCGTGGTCTTGCCGGAGCCGGGGCTGGACAAGAAGTTCAGCGCGGTGATGCCCCGCGCCGCAAGCAGTTTGCGGTTGATGCGGGCGTAACGGTCATTTTCGGCCAGTACAGCTTCTTCGACCGACAGCGTGCGCGCACCGTCGCGGCGGGTGTGCTGGACAGGCGGCGCGAGGGAGAATGTCGAGTTGGAACAGCCACAGGCTACGCACATGCTATTCCACCTCCATTTCTCTGACGTGAAGCATGTCGCCGCCCCGAAGGTTGACCAATGTCGCCGCGCAAACGGGGCAGCCCTCGATCCGGCTTTTGACAATGACCTCGCCGGCGCATTCGGGACACCAGGCATAGGCGGGTGTTTCGATGATCTCCAATCGCGCGCCGTCGGCGATGGTGCCCCGCGACGTGGCGGCGAAACTGAAGCGCAGCGCATCGATCTCAACGTTTGCTAGAGCGCCGATTTCCAGGCGCACTGAGTTGACGCGGGCAAAGCCGGTGGCCGAGGCCTGCCGCTCGATGATTCTCATCACGCTGTTGCAGAGGGAGAATTCGTGCATGTCATCGTCCCGCAAGATTGAGACGGTGCGCGTAGCTTAGTCGCTATCGCGAGGTCTCAGTTCGTCCACTTTATCTGAAATTCGATTTCCTCGTTCGCGCCCTCGCGCTCATGCTCGATATTAAACTCGGCGCGCACGGGCACATAGATCCGCTCGCCTGCGACTTGGATTTCGAATTTTTCCCCCGATTCCAGGGCGTCGGCCAGACGGCGCAATTTGGCGACGAATTCGCCAGTGGAATAAACCTTCTCAATGTCGCGATTGTTCTTCTTCGTCATTGGGGATACTCTTTTTGTCGATGAACTTTACCGAAATCATCGCGTTCTGGTTCGATGAGATCGACCACAAACTATGGTGGGCGAAGGACGCTGCGTTCGATAATACGATACGCGAGCGGTTTGGGCGAGTGCACGATGCCGCGACCAAGGGCGAGCTGTTCCCGTGGCGCGAGTCCGTCTCCGGGCGCTTGGCGGAGATCATTGTATTGGATCAGTTTTCGCGCAACATCTATCGCGATGATCCGCGGGCGTTTGCGTGGGATGGCATGGCGCTGGTACTGGCCCAAGAGGCGGTGGGTGCCGGAATTGACCGCGATTTGGCCGTCGAAAGGAAGGCATTTCTGTACCTGCCCTTTATGCACAGCGAGTCACTGGCGATTCACGAGCAGGCTGAAAGGCTCTATGCCGCTCCCGGACTGGAGGGCAATTTGGATTTCGAGAAAAAGCATAAGGCGATCATCGCGCGCTTCGGGCGCTATCCGCATCGGAATCGCCTGTTGGGGCGGGTGTCGACACCCGCCGAGGAAGCATTCTTGAAGGAACCTGGTTCGTCGTTTTAGATGCGGTAAAATCGGCGGAATGGTCGACGGCAGGCGCGGCACGGGGAGTTTATGAGCGAGGTATTTGCAGCGGATATCAGTGCGGCCGAGTTCGATCGGGCGGTCGTGGAGGCATCGCGGGAGCGCTTGGTCGTGGTGGACTTTTGGGCGCCATGGTGCGGTCCATGCCGCATGTTGAAGCCATTGCTCGAGAAACTCGCGCAGGAATACGCCGGCAGGTTTTTTCTGGCCAAGGTCAATGCGGATGAGAATCAAGCATTGTGCGTGAAGTACAGCGTGCGTGGCATTCCGTCGGTCAAGGCGTTTTTTGACGGTGGGGTCGTCGATGAGTTTTCCGGCGCCATGAGTGAGACCTATGTGCGGGACTTTTTGAAACGCAACATTCCCAGCGCCGGCGATCGCTTGGTCAGACAGGCTCACGACCTGGTCAATCAAGGCCGTTGGGACGATGCGGTGAAAAAACTCGACGACGCTCTGGCCGTCGAAAATGACAACGCAAAGGCGCGTGTGCTCAAGGCGGGATTATTGCTCGATCGCAACGACATTGACGGCGCGGGAGCGCTTCTTGATGGGTTGACGGGCGAGATCCTGGACTACGAGCATACGCAAAATTTGCTGTCGAGACTGAGTCTGGCGCGCCAAGCCCGTGAGTTGCCGGACAAGGCCGATTTGGAAGGGCGCATCGCGGCGGATCCGATGGCATTGGATGCCCGATTGCAGCTGGCCGCGCGACTGGCGGCGGCCAATGATTTTAGTGGCGCTTTACACCAATTGATCGAGGTGCACCGGCGGGATTCGAAATTCCAGGATGGCGCCGCGCGTAAAAGAATGGTGGAGATTTTCGATCTGCTCGGGCCGGAAAGCGAATTGGTGGCGCAGTATCGCCGCCAATTGGCCAGCTTGCTCCATTAGGCCCGCTTCGCAGGCGCCCGAGGTTTCGCGGCCGGCGCCCGATTTCGCTACGGTCTCATTTTGCGGGAGGAGTCCACTTGCTCGCGCATGGCATCCAGTTCGCGCTGCAGGTCCAGTACGATCTTCCCCAGAGTATTAATCTTATCGACGAGAAATCGATCCGGTTCGTCGGTGCGGCTGAATAGCTGAGCCGGATCTTGGGGCGGTTGCCGGCGTTTGATGCGATCGATGGTTTCCGATGCCCAGCGCGCTTGCTCATGGGCGCCGAGTCCAAACAGTCGATCCTTCACTTCCTCTAATTGGCTGACGCTTAACGTCTCGTTCTCGGCGAGGCCCAGCATGGCATAGACGTCTTCGGTATCGAGCAGGGCTTCCAGGCGCGCTTGGTTGAGTCGGGAAATTTTCGAGAAAGCAAGAAAACGGCACAAGTTGTCGTGGTCTTTCATGCCGAGTTCGAGGGTGTCGCTGTCATCCGGGTCCAGGTTGCGCAAAATGTCGGCACGGAACGTGGCCTGTTTGCACTGTCGGTAGATGCCGGCTTTGGTCTTGATGGTCGTGCCGATGTAGAGGTGAATGTTTTTCCTGACGCGGGACTCGGCCGGCCATTTGCTGATCAGACGCCAGAGATGGGAAAACAGATGGGCGTCCCACGGTTCCGGGGGCAGATCGGCGCCGTTGCGGTGATGTTCGGTCAGCGCTTGCCGTGAGACGAGCAGTGCGCTGACGATTTGCTCCCGTTGGGCGAGCGACAGTCCGAGATGGGTGCTTTCCGGTTCGAACAGCGCTTCCAGCAGACCGAGCGCCCCATGGGTTCGCGGATTGCGCACCATGGCCAGCCGTTCGAGATGTGAGGCGTCGGAAAACATCTCGTGCCATTCGTCGACGCTGACATCCGAAAAAATGTAGCGGTTCTCGTACAGAGATGCCCGCACGAAGTCGTCGCTATCGTTGAGTAGTGGCAGCAGGAGGTTGAAACGCTGCAAGTCGTCGGAGCTGTCGATACCGTCAACCGAATCCCGATAGTCGAGGTAACGCGAGTTGCGCGCCATCCAGCGCCGCACCAAGGCCGATTCGTCGGTGACCGCGCGCAGGGCGACTTCATACGGCGGCATCACGCCGGCATCGTAGAGCGTGGCCATGATGGCGATGCGCTCGGGCGGCGTCGCGGCCGAGTACTGGCGAATCAATTCCTGAAGCGTGTATTCGTCAATGGCGCTGTAGCGCGAAGCGTCCATGCACTGATCATCCTGTAGGAGCCAAAGCTGCGTGTTCAACCAAAGGTTACGGCTGGAACGGCGATTCTGTTAGGACCGCAAAAGGCGTAGTATTCAAATTGATAAGATGATGGCGGGCAAACCGGGTCGGTCGGCGAAGCGCTGCCGGCGCCGCAAAACGTGCAGTCCGGGAACTAACAGCAAAAGAAATGCGATACAACCGCCGCCACCGCCGTCGTTCCCACTTTGTGTCGGGGTGCTTGGCAGCGGGTTGGCCGGCCCGGGCGATGTCGCGGTTGACTGAATTTCCACAATGCCTGACCCGCTAGTGGCGGCCCACACGGTCGGCGGCGTGGTGCTGGTGGACACTGCGAGGCTGCCAATGGTGAGGTCGGCGAGGTCGGTATTGATGGCGGTCCACGAGGCGCCGCTGTCGGTGGATTTAAACACGCCGCCGCCTTCGGTCGCCGCGTACAGTGTGGTCGGCGTGGCGGGGTCGATCAGCAGCTCGTTGACGTTGAGATCCGTGAGTCCGGAATTGGAGTCTGTCCAGGTCGTTCCCGCGTCGTCGCTGATGAAAACGCCGCTGCCGTTGGTGCCGGCATAGAGGCGATTGGGATTGCCGGGGTCCACCGCGATGCTGTAGACGGACAGGTTGTCCAGCCCGTTCGAGCTATGGGCCCAGGTTGTTGCGGTATCGGTGCTTTTGAAAACGCCGCTGGCGGAAGTCGATGTATAAAGCGTAGCAGTGGCCGAGGGATCGATGGCCACGGCATCGACTTCCACGCTGCTTTGTTTGACGCCGGTCGCGTCGATCATGCCGGTCGTGGGCGTTCGCCATGTCGCACCGCCGTCGGTGGAGACGTTCACGCCCGTCATCGAGCCGGCGTATAACACGAGCGGGTCGGTGGGGTGGATCGCCAATGAGCTGATGTTGGGATCGCTTAGTCCAACGTCGCGCTGGGTCCAGGTGGTGCCGCCGTCGGCGCTGCTGAACACGCCCGCCCGCGCCGTGCCGACATAAACGATCAGACTGCCCAGTGCGCTGCCTTGCGAATCGACCGCGACCGCGAGTACGTCCAAATCGTCCAACCCGGTGTTGGCGTACTCCCATGTCGCGCCGCCGTCGCTGGTGCGCAGGAAGCCACCGCCCAAAGCGCCGGCCACGGCCAATGTCGGACTGGCGGCGACAATGGCGACGTCTGTTATGCGCTGGGCGCTCATGCCGGTGCGGCTGACCGACCACGTGGTGCCGCCATCGGTGCTGGTAAAGACCCCAGTGGCCGTGCCCGCATAGACATTGGTCGTCGTTGTGGGGTCGATGGCGAGCGACAGGATCGATTCGCCGGCAATGACTTCAGTCCAGTTCGCTCCGCTGTCCGTTGAGAGAAACAAACCCCTGTTGGTGCCGGCGTAAAGTCGCGTTGTGTCGTTGGCCGGCATGGCGAGGGTGCGGATGGTCTGATTGGTGAGGCCCGTTGTGCCGGTGCTGGTCCAGTTGACCGCGCCGCAGCCGCCATCGACGCCGTTGCCCCTGAACACGCCCGCCCCTTGCGACGCCGCCATCAACGTCGTGCCTGCGGCATTGATGGCAAGTGCGCGGATGTTTTTATTAGTAAGTTGGGTCGCGCCAGCGCAGTCCGTCCATGCGGTTCCCGAGCTGGCCGAGCGAAATATTCCGGAGCTATGGGTGCTGACGTAGAGTCGAGTCGGATTGCTGGGATCGATCGCCAGATCGTAGATCGCATTGTCGTTAAGGACGTTCGGATGCGATCCGCGCACGGCGGTCCAGCTTGCACCACCGTCGGCGCTCTTGAATACGCTGCCGAAGGTGGCGGCATACAACGTGTTGGAGTCCGTCGGATGCATGCGCACCGCGTAGACGTTGAGATTCTTTAGATCCGTATTGATTGCGCTCCAGTTGGCGCCGCCGTCGGTGGATTTGTAGACGCCGCCGCCGCCCGTGCCGATGAAAATCGTCGTCGAGGTATTGGGGTCGACGGTGATGGCTTGAATGTTGAGGTAGTCCAGCCCTGTGTTGCTTGCCGTCCAGGTGACTCCGCTGTCGCTGGATTTGTACACGCCGCCGTTGCTGGTTCCAGCGTAGACATTATTGCCGTTGCTCGGATCGACGGCGAGCGCTTGGACGGCTCCGCCCACGTTGCCCACCGTCGTCCATTGGTCAAGGCCGGCGTGGGCGACCGAAATGGAGCATATGAATGCAGCGAATGCGGCGAAAAACCGAAGGCGCCCTGGATAGCGAAGAAATTCCCTGATCATCGTCCCGCCACTCTATTTTTATGATGAGAGTGGCGCCCATTATAAAGACTAGGCGTCGCAGGGAAAACATTTTGTAGGCCGGCGCCGAAGGCGGTTGCCCGCGGCCCGGTTGCGGCAAAGCCATTGTCTAGCGCTGGGATTATTTGCCCGAGGCGCTAGATCACTATTTGGAGTCTGCGCCGGTCTGGGGGGCTGACATCGGCGGTTGCGCCGCGCCTTGAGCGGAAATGGCGCTGCTGAGCAGCGATATTGCTTGCGATGATAGCGGGTGATTAGGGAAGAACGTGACATAGCCCGCGCTCAGCGCCGCCAGTGCCGCGAGCGTGTACATGCCGTGGAGCCACCACGGCGTGCTCGAGATGCGCCGCGCGGACTTGGGCTGCTTGCGCGGCTTTTCCGCAACTGCGGGCTGCCTGGGCTTGTCGCGGGATCGCGGGGCGCCGGGAATGATTTCCGCGTGCGTTTTTGCAGCCGGTTTGTGAACGCTGAACACGCTGCGCGTCGTCGTGTCCTCCCGCATTTCCCGAGTGGTCGCTTCCGCTTGCTTCAGCAGTTCGTCCACTTGGGGGTCCGAATTGTAGCCGAGCACGGTTTCCCAAAGAAAGTTGTCCGATATCCAACCTGACGGCGCTTTGGTGACGGGCGCCGAAGCCTCAGCCGGTGCCGCCGCGGGCGCTGCCGGTGCGGACGCTTGTTTACGTCGCGGGCCAACAATCGGTTCCCACAAGATCGCATCGGCTTCGCCGACGCAAACGACCTGGGTGTTGCGCGCGGCCCGTTGCGGCTTGAGTTCGGCGGCGATGGTGAGCTTGGCCGGGGACATGTGTTCAGTGCCCGGAATGGGGGTCCACAGCAACGCGTCGTCGCGGTCGACGCAGATGATTTGCTCGATGCTCGTTGGAGTGGCGTGTGTATCGGTGGCGGGGAGCGGCGCGCCGATGTCCTTTTCGAGCGAATCGAATTCCGCTTTGAGCTCGGCGAGTTCTTTCTCAAGTGCGATCTGATTCGCGATTTCATGGTTCGGCGCGATGGGAGTATCCGCGACGAGTTTCGGCCTTCGAGTCGCGCTCGCGCTTTTCGGGGTAGCGGGCTTGGCGGGTTTTGGCGCGGTAGCTTGACGCGCCGGCGCCCGCGCCGCGAGGTTCTGTAATCCACCGTCGAGAATGACCGCTTTCTTCCCGCTTTGAATCAGGACGAAAGCGGCCGCGGCGCTGAGTAGACCGTTGTTGCAGCAGACAATGTAGGTCGTGTTGTCGCGCAGTTCCGGCAAATTGGCGCGCAGCAACGACAAGGGAATGTGCAATGCGTCGCGCAGGCCGTTTTCTCGATACTCCTCGCTCGATCGCACGTCTAGCAAGGCACCGCCCTGACTGATTTCGTGGCGAGCGGCATCGAGGGATACTTTACGAATGAGCGGATCGACCAGCAGGTGAGTGAAGTCCTGCCGTCCCAAGCGCATCAACGCACCCGACGCCAAGGCGGTTACCGAAGCGTTGCGCTGACCGTGACTGATCAGCGCTTCCTCGCCAAAGCCGTCACCCGCGCGAAGCGTCGCCAGCTCGATGGTGCAATCGCTTTGTGCGGGCCGCCGTGAAACCTTGAAACGACCTTCCTTGACGACATAGTAGTTGTTGGCTTGAGAGCCCTGCTTGAGTATCAGTTGTCCCGGTTGGACGCGCACTTCTTCAAGTCGCGTCAGAATCGTCTGGATGTTACCCGCGGGCAGGCGCAAGAATACCGGTGACTTGAGAAAATTGTGTATCCATGTTGCGCCGTCGGCAGTATCGATTTCATCGACTTCATAGGCATCGGCGCTGGCAGGCATGGTGGACACTGCTTGCTCCCAGGCGGACGAAGGCAGCCACACTAACGAGACTTCCGTAAGTGCCTCGGCGTTGCAGGATCGATGCTTTTCGGTGGTGACCGGGGATTTGGCCCGCAAATCGCCGCTGTCTAGGGTTTCGCCGGACGCCTTGTTCGACGTCAATTGCAGCATTCCGTCGGTGAGATAGAAAACGCGCGGATCGATGTCGCCCTGGGTGAATAACCGAGTGCCCTTTTTCAACGTTATGCGCTGCGCGACCTGCGCCAGTGCCGCCAGGGCGTCGTGCCCGAGGTGATTCAGGGGCTCGAATTTGGCCAGAGTATCGGCGTCGACCGTTGATCGGCGCGCGCCGGGTGTTGCGGCGTGTAGGAGTTGTTCTACTTTGCCCATGGTCCCGTCTCCGTCGTATGGCAGCGGCGCGTGGGGCGCGTACGTGCATTCCACGCGATTCTTCACCTTGCGTAACGGCGGGGGAGGGGTGACCTAAATGGAGATGGCGACCCTTTTCGTCAGATTGGTACGCCGGTCACGGCGCGAATGTCGAAGGGGTCGCAAAAGGGGCTATGCGGCGTTGGAGTCGTGTTTTTGTTTGATTTGGTAGTCTTCTATGGCCGCTTTTATGGCGTCTTCGGCGAGAACCGAGCAATGAATCTTGACCGGGGGCAGGGCCAATTCTTGGGCAATGTCGGTGTTCTTGATCTGCTGGGCCTCGGCCAAGGTCTTGCCCTTGACCCATTCGGTCAGGAGTGAGCTTGAGGCAATCGCCGAGCCGCAGCCATAGGTTTTGAACCGAGCGTCCTCGATGACGCCTTGTTCGTTGACCTTGATCTGCAGTTTCATTACGTCGCCGCATGCTGGCGCTCCGACCATCCCGGTGCCGACGCTAAGGTCATTTTTATCGAAAGACCCGACATTGCGAGGGTTTTCGTAGTGGTCGATGACCTTGTCGCTATAAGCCATATTAATTTTCCTTAATTGATTTCGCCGTCAACCGGTTGTGAAGGCTGCCTCAACTTGACGCTTTCACTCCAGGGCTGCCCATTATGCCCGTCTTTTCCGTCTCAATCACAGCGCCGTGTTCAGAAATCGCGTCGGCCAGTGTTATCTCGTCAAGAAAATCATGTATTTTTCCGCTGAGCGCTATCCAAGAGCCGTGGACGGTGCGGCGCGAGTCGTTACTCCCGCTTGCGCCCGGCTGATTGGCCGGATTTGCCTTCTCGTCGACGGCCTTCACGATGTCCGCGATGCTTATTTCATGGGCGGGACGCGCCAGCCGATAGCCTCCCCGCGGACCGCGCACGCCGGATACGAGGTTATCGCCGCGCAGGCGGGCAAAGAGTTGTTCTAGGTACGAGATCGAGATGTCCTGCGACAATGAAAGCTCCGCCAAGGGAAGCAGGCCCTTCTTGTTATGAAGAGCAAGTTCTATCATGGCGATCACCGCGTAGCGGCCTTTGGTGGATAGTTTCATGATGCGGCCCTTTGTTACTCGAAAACGGCACGAGGGCAAATCCCGAGTAATTTAGTCAACTATATTTATATATAACCCTAGCAATTTAGTCAAGTATGATTCTAGCAAGAGAAAGAAGGATTGGGCATACGTAATGTCTCGTCGCATCGGGGGTTTTGATTTGTCGAAGCAATCAGTCTTATCTCATCTGTGGCGTGTCCGCGCGCAGTGCTTGTCGTTGATTTTGTATGCTTTGTTTTCATCGGCGTTGAATGCAGAGCCGGTCGTTGACCTTATTTATTCGGGCAACATCGATGGCGAGCTGGAGCCTTGCGGTTGCAGCGAGACCGGCAACATGGGGGGGTTAAAGCGCCACGCCACCGTCATCGATCGACTACGGGCCGCCACGCCTGACGTTTTCGCGGTCTCTGCGGGCGGGCTGATATCGGCGTTCACAGCCAACGAAAAGCTGACCGCGGAATACATTCTGAAGGGCAAGCAAGCGCTCGCGTACGACGCCATCGGGGTTCAATGGTCGGATCTGGCGTACGGTGAGCCGTTTCTCCGACCTTACGCGCTTCCCTGGGTCGCGACCAATCTGGCAAGCGACCAGTTCGCGCCGTCGCGGACCATCACAAAGGCGGGGGTGAAGCTGGCCGTTTTTAGTTGGCTCGATCCGCAAACCGCGCCGGATGCGGCAATGCACTTCGGCGAAAATCGGCTGTCGACGGACGGGAAGGCACTGGTCGAAGAGATCCGCCGAGCCAAGACGGGCGGCGCGGTCACGGTGTTATTGACGACGCTCCCCTACGCGCAGGTTAAGGACGAGTTTGATTTAAATTACGTAGATATTCTGTTCGTAAAGGCCGGGTACGAGGTCTTTGGCGAACCGAAGCTTGAAGGCCGCACTCTGGTGCTGCAGCCCGGGTCGAGAGGTATGCGCATCGGGCAAGTTACGATCATGCTTGACCGTGGCAACCGGATCGCTTCATTCGAACACACCGTTCACCTTATGCCGCCGGACGTGCCGGACGCGCCGCGAATGGAGGCGTGGTATGCCGAGTACAACGCCAAGGTCAAAGCGGCCTATGAGGAATCCGTGAAGCACCGCGCGATTATCGATGCGGGTAGCGCCGCTTATGTCGGCGCGATGGGCTGCGCGACCTGTCACCAAAGCCAATATAAAACATGGGAGACCACAAAGCACTCGGGCGCCTACCATGTGTTGATGGATGTGAACAAAGCTTTCGATCCCGCCTGCATCGTGTGTCACACGGTCGGGTTTGGCGAAGAGGGTGGGTTTGTCGACGATTTGCTGACCAAGCACTTAGTGCATGTGCAATGCGAGAATTGTCACGGCGCGGGACGCGATCACGTCAAATCGGCTGGCACGGAGCCTTTGGCAAAAAGCGGTTGGCCAAAGGAGCAGGTTTGCGGTCAGTGCCACGTGCCAAAGCACAGTCCAGAATTCAGATTGGAAGAATATTGGCCGCGCATTTCGCATTGATGGCGTCGGGGTGCGGCGGCTTGCCGCAGGCGGCAAAAAAAATAAAGCCATCCGTGGCGTGCCATCCCTGGCACTTGTCCGTTAAGTGTGTCCCTGAAACGTTCTTGTGGAATGAAACTGTTAGCGAGATTGCGCGATGGTTGGTGATTTCGCGCTCATGATGTGTTTCCCCATGCCCCACATCAGAGAGCGTCATTTCACCGCGAATCACTGCTGTTGTCAACGCTCTTGATTACCTATTGAGCTGTTTGTTTTTATAGCGATTAGCCGCGCATTCGCCATGTCATTTCAACTTGCGCAATTAACGCAATGATTGACTATTCATTTTTCGAAAGTGTTCGCAGCGCTTTGGTCCACCAGCTCGGGGCGGGGTAGGGTTTCAATTGTTTTAAAAATTGCCGCAGTTCGACTCCCCATGCGGATTCCCTCTCCTTTGCGAGTTCGCGCAGTTTGCGCGCGTGCGGGTTGTGGGGAACGGACGGTCCGGCGAAAAGGATCAGGTTGCCCTTGTCGGAGAGCGGAAGGACCAGCACGTGACCTCCGAACTGTTCCTCGGCGCTCGTGATAATTTCCTCGGTGATGAGCACTTGGCTGCGCCACAAATTAAAAACGATCAATCCGCTGGGCGACAAACGCCGCTTGCAGGCGGCGACGAAATTGCCAGCCATTACGTCCTGGGACAAACCTGTTTCGTCGAAGGCATCGACGAGTATGAAATCGAAGCGCGAGTCGCCGCGCATTAGAAAATGCAACCCTTCATCCGCCGCAAGGTTTACGCGCCCAAGGGGTTCGAGAAGGAAATATCCACGCGCTAACTCGATGAGCGCTGCGCGCCGTTCCACGACCGTTAGATCGGTTTCGGGAAAGTGCTCGTTGATGAAATGCACAAGCGCGCCGCCGCCGAGCCCGATCATGAGACCTGATCGAGGGTGACGGCAAAACAGCAGCCCAACCGCCATCGCCCGCGTGTACGACAGCACAAGTTGGCCGGGCTCGTTCAAGTTGACGGCGCTTTGAACGATGTCGTTGCCGAAGTAGAGGTAGCGTATACCGTCGCTGTCGACGACGCTGATCTCGCCGTCGTCGTCGCGGCGGCGCAAGACAATGGCGCCGCCTCTCATTGGTGACCGCGCCTGCTCACTCTTGAAAGGGGTCGTGAGGCCGCGAGAAATAGTCTTCCTTGATCGATTTGACCATCGAGGCGAGCAGGACCAGGCCGATCAAGTTGGGGATCGCCATGAGCAGATTCATCGAGTCGGCGACGTTCCATACCAGTTCCAGTGGAACTGCCGCGCCGACAATGACCATTAGCGTGAAAATCAAACGATAGACGACTACCGCTCGATCGCCGAACAGAAAGCGCGCCGAGCGATCCCCGTAGTACGACCAAGCGATTATCGTCGAATAGGCGAACAGGCACAGACTGATACCGACCACGTACTTTCCGCCTTCGCCCAACGTGGTGCTGAACGCGTAGGCCGTGAGCGCCGCGCCCACTGCATCGTCGGGCTTGGTGACATAAGCGCCGGTAACGACGATCACCAATCCGGTCATGGTGCAAATCACCAGGGTGTCGATGAAGGGTTCGAGCATCGCAACCAAACCTTCGCGGGCCGGTTCGTTGGTGCGGGCGGCGGCATGGGCCATGGGCGAGGAGCCCAGCCCGGCTTCGTTGGAAAACAAGCCGCGGGCCACGCCCCAGCGAATTGCTTCGCCGATGGCCGCGCCGCCCACGGCCCAGGGATTCAGCGCGTGATTGAGGATGGTAATGATCGCCGCGGGGATGTCGCCGATATGAGCGAGCAATACGATGACCGCGCCGCTGATGTAAAGAATGGCCATGAACGGAACCAGAGCGCTGGCAACCTTGGCAATGCGCTTTACGCCGCCGAGAATGACCAGGCCCACAGAGAACGCCAATATGAACCCGAACACCCAAGCGTGCTCCTTCACTTGTGGCCATACATACGTGACGCCATCCACAACAGAATTGGCTTGCACCATGTTGCCGATGCCGAATGAGGCGATGAGAGCAAAGACGGCAAATGCGGTTGCCATCTTCCGCATCTTGAGTCCATGCAGCAGCGTGTACATTGGCCCGCCCGCCACCTCGCCATTGGGGTTGACTTCGCGAAACTTTAGCGCCAATGAGCACTCGGCGAATTTGGTCGCCATGCCGATGAATGCGGTCACCCACATCCAGAACAATGCGCCGGGTCCGCCCAGCGAGATGGCCGTGGCCACGCCCGCGATGTTGCCGGTGCCTACGGTCGCCGACAGCGCCGTCGAGAGCGCTTGAAAATGGCTGACTTCTCCCACGTCGGTCGGCCGGCTGTATTTGCCGCGCAGCAGCTGGACGGCGTGATGGAAGCCTGTGATCTGCACGAACCGCAGCCGCCAGGTGAAATAGATGCCCACGCCGAGGAGCGCGATCAGTGTGAATGGATTTTTCCACAGCAGGCCGGCGAGCGCGCCGGACCACTGGGTGAGCGTTTCGAGCAGACCGTCCATGACATCCCTTCGCGTAGAACCATCGCCGATGGCGAGATTCTACACGGGGGGACTTGGGAGCGGCAAAAAAACGATCGAAGCGCCGCGGCTACTCGCCGATAAACTGTGCCGTGTTGGTCGACAAATTGGCGCAATAATCCGCGTAGCCCTTGATTGCACCCTCCGGCACCGTCAACATGCCGTTGGCGTCATAGCTGCACGTTGTCTCGTTTTCCAGGTCGGTCAGCGTCAGCACGCCGGCTTTATCGTTGAACTCGGCGTCAAAGCGCTCGCCCACGAACAGCTTGTACACCATTCCGCCGCCGGTGATCGATGACGGTTCGACCTTGACATGATCGATGATCTTGACCGCGTTGGCGTCGGGTGTGGTCGGGGCGGCTTCCTGCACCGGCCCGCCGGTTCCGCAGCCCGCGAGAGCGAGGCCCATAATGACGCAGCAATGAAATGACTTGTTTATTGTTCGAATCATTTTTAATCCCCTTCAGTGCCCACATTGTTTGACGGTATTTTATTGCATAATACAAAAGGATCAACCATAAAACCATGTGCACAGGGTGTGAATACTGCGCTCTGCTGCAATCGGGGGTCACAAAGGAGGGGTCATGCCGGCGTCACAACACTCTGAACCAAGAGACAA
This sequence comes from Pseudomonadota bacterium, assembly GCA_021821045.1. Lineage (GTDB taxonomy): Bacteria > Pseudomonadota > Gammaproteobacteria > JAADHS01 > JAADHS01 > JAKACW01. Next base: position 79,247 of record JAKACW010000008.1, on the reverse strand, counting down.
TGAACTGCATGCGGCGGCGGAGAAAGCAGCTCGCCAATCGCCCGAAACGCTGCGCACTGCGGTGCAACAGATTACGCTCGATGCCTTGAGCAAGGGTCGTGTCGACGGGGCACGCATAAAACAAGTCGTCAAGTCGGTTTTCGAGGGCGTTACCGTCGGACTGGGCGAGAAGCAGTCGGACCGCGCAGCGCTGGAAGGCGCATTTCAAGGTTTGGCGCAGGCGTTGGACAAGACCGCTCAAGCGGTGCGTTTCAGCGCTCAGGAAGCGGCCGGGCGAATCGGCAATTTTGCTCACCAGGATCTAAAGCAAACCGCGGATGACATGCGCACGCTGGAAAGCATGTTTCTGGATTCGCTGCAGAGCGCGCTGAGCAATGTCGATGCGGCGTCGAGAGTCATAATCGAGGACTTGATTGCCCACGGAAGACGCAGCGGTACGGCGGCCGGCGGTTCGGCGCGGGATGCGGTCGTCTCCTTGGAGGCCGCGCTTGCCCAAACCGTGCGAAGCAGCGGCGAGGCGGTGGCGAAGAACGGCGCGGAAATGGGGCGTCGCTTGGCGCAGGTCACCAGCGGTTTCCTGGCCGGGCTCGCCGCGAGTTTGGACGAGCTTTCGCGCAAGCGCGATTAGTCGCCGATCAATGTTGCTCGAAACCTTAAGATCCGCCCGGGACATCGGCCGTCTGCACGAAATCGCCGGCGTGCTGATGCGCTATGGTTTCAGCGACGTGGTGCAGCGCTTGGGAATGCAGCATGTTCTCGAGCGCGCCGGCCGCGTGCTGCACTGGAAAGACGCGGAAACCCTTGCCCATCTGACGCCGCCCGAGCGCATCTGCTCCGCGTTTCAAGAGCTTGGACCCTGTTACGTCAAACTCGGCCAGATTCTTGCGACGCGCATCGATATATTCCCGCCGGAATGGATTCGCGAGTTCGAAAAGCTGCAGGATGAAGCGCCGCCGGTGCCATACGAAGACATCGGGAAACAATTGGCTGAGGCGTTCGGCAAGCCCGCCGAAGAGGCGTTTGCGCATGTCGAGCGGGCGGCATTCGCGGCCGCATCCATTGCCCAGGTGCATTTGGCTCGCATGGAGGACGGCACCGAGGTGGTGCTCAAGGTTCGGCGTCCCGGAATCGAGGATGTCATCGAAGCCGATTTGCATCTGCTGAGCAAATTGGCCGAGTTGGCGGAGAATCGCCTGCCGGAAGCGAAGCGCTACCAGGCGAAGGAGATCGTCCGGCAATTCACCTTGTCGCTGCGCCGCGAATTGGATCTGGCCAGCGAGGCGCGCAACAGCGAACGCATCGCCCGGTCGTTTGCATCGGATCCGACCATCGTCATTCCGCGCATCTATTGGACCTGGACGACCTCCGTGGTCAACGTTCAGCAATACTTGAAGGGCGTGCGCGGGCGGGACATCGCCGGCATAGAGCAAGCAGGACTGGACCGCAAAGTCCTTGCGGCGCGCGGCGCGGCGGCGGTGTTGAAAATGATTCTGGTGGATGGCTTTTATCACGCCGACCCACACTTAGGTAACTTTTTCTGTTTGGAGGGCAATCGTCTCGGGCTGATCGATTTCGGGATGGTCGGCAGGCTGAGCGAGACCCGCCGCGGAGAGCTTGTCGATCTGCTGCAAGCTATCGTATCGCGTCAATCCTATGCCGTGACGGAGATTCTCCTTGAATGGTCCGGCGAACCTAACGTCGATGCCGAACAGTTGGCCAGCGAGGTCGATGCATTCATTGACAGTTACTACGGTGTTCCGCTCAAACGCATCGACTTCGCGGCGCTGCTCACGGACATGATGGCTCTGGTGCGCGACCACGCGTTGACCTGGCCGCCGGATCTGTCCTTGCTGATCAAGGCGCTGATTACACTGGAAGGAGTCGGGCGCCGATTGGACCCGGACTTCGATATGATTTCCGCGCTGACGCCGTTCGTCGAACAAGCCATGGCGGAGCGCTACGTGCCCTCGGCGCTGGCCAAGCGGGGTCTGAGTCATGCTCGGGATACGTTCGACTTGATTGCGGGGCTGCCCGCCGACGTCCGGCGTTTGCTGCGCATGGCGCGCCGCGGCGCTTTGCAGATCAACGTCGACGTTTCGCGCTTGAACGAATTCGGCAATACGCTGGATCGTGCCGCCAGCCGTGTCACGGTGGGTGTGGTGACAGCGGCGATCATCATCGGCAGTTCCATCGTCATGAGCACCGAGTCCGAAAGGGAAGTGTTCGGCATGCCGATGCTCGGCTTCTTGGGGTTTCTCGGCGCGTGCGCGGGCGGCATCTGGCTGCTGTTTTCCATCTGGCGCAGTGGCCGCAAACACGAGTCCTAACGCCCTTGTCGGCGGTCAATTTCGCGCGCTTGAGCAATGCCGCCGAAGCGCCGATACATCAAGTAAGCCTTGCCCGGAAGCGACACAAGAAAATGAGGACACCATGGCCAACGACCGTACCATGGATATCACTCCCTATCTGCATTTGATGATCGAGAAGAACGCCTCGGACCTGTTTTTCAGCACCGGGGCGCCGGTCAATATCAAAATCGAAGGTCAAACACGGCCCGTCGACAAGACTGTGTTGCAGCCGGGTGCCGTCAAGAAACTCGCCTATTCGGTGATGGTGGACGAGCAGATTCGCGAGTTCGAATCGACCTTGGAAATGAATCTTGCCATCTCGGCGCGCAACATGGGACGTTTTCGAGTCAACATCTATCGCCAGCGTGGCGAAGTCGCGATGGTGGTGCGTTATATCAAGGGCGTCATACCGAGCCTCGATGAACTGAATCTGCCCCCGATTTTGAAGGATCTGATCGTCGAGCCCCGCGGGCTTATCATCGTTGTCGGCGCCACGGGCTCGGGAAAATCGACGACATTGGCGTCGATGATCGACTATCGCAATACCCATCGCACGGGTCATATCGTCACCATCGAGGACCCCATAGAGTTTATTCATCGCCACAAGAAGTCCATTGTCGATCAACGCGAGATCGGGTTGGACACCCTGTCTTACAGCAACGCTTTAAAGAATGCGCTGCGCGAAGCGCCGGACGTGATATTGGTGGGCGAGGTACGGGATCGTGAAGCTATGCAACACGCCTTGACGTTGGCGGAAACGGGGCACTTGTGCCTGACCACGCTGCACGCGCCCAATGCCAATCAGGCCATGGATCGCATTGTCAACATGTTTCCCGAGCACGCGCGACAACAGCTGTTGCTGGACTTGTCGTTCAATCTGCGCGCGGCCGTTTCTCAGCGGCTGATCCTTGGCAAGGACGGCAAGCGCACTCCTGCGGTGGAAGTGCTGCTCAACACGCCGTACGTCAGCGAACTGATCGCCAAAGGTGAAATCGAAAATATCAAGGACGCTATGGGGCAGAGCGCAGACCAGGGCATGCAGACATTCGATCAAGCGCTTTACACGCTCTACCGCGACGGAAAAATTTCCCTCAAGGAAGCCCTCGATAACGCGGACTCCCGCAATAACCTCGGCTTGCGCATCCGTCTGGCCGAAACCGGCAAGGACGCGCCGTGGGATATTTCCATCGGCCAGGAAACTTTCAAGTACGATTGATTCCTGGGGAATCGCGTAATGATCCGCTCCCACGGCAACCCGCGACTCGTTGTGGGAGCGGTTTCCTACCGCGATTCCTGTCCGGAGGCCGCAACTCCGAGTCAATCCCGGTTAAAGCCGCTCCTACGGCAAGAAACTGTCCAACGCCTTGAGTTTGCGCGGCAGGTACTCATCGATAACAAAGTTGAGCCCCCACTTGGCCAGCGCCTGTTGTTCGGCGCGCACGCCCATGTTCAGCAATTGCTGAATTGCCTTGATCCAGCGCACGTTGGTGGCGAAGAATGGGTCGTTCTTCAGCGCGTCCTGCGCGCGCTTGATATCAGCCTTGGTCAAGGGATGGGTTGCGTCGTCCAGGTGGTAATCCTTAATGTCCTGCGGCGTGACGCCAAGAAAGCGCGCACGGGGAACGCTGAAAAAGCGATTGATATGGGCCGCGTTCCCCGACCCGACCTTGAGGGTGCGATAGATATTGGCGAAACCGTAAGGATCGCAGTCGACGAAGCAATACACCGGTAGATCCTTCGCATCGGAGAGCCGGCGGATAAAGCGGCGCGTCGCGCGCGTCGGCACTCCTCCCATCTCGATCAAAATACATCCGGCGGCTTTCCAGAATCGGTGAGTGTTAAGGCGCTGGAACATCCCGCCGGTTTCGATGGCGAGCACGAACTTGGCCGCGGTGCGAAACTCGAGATGCTCCACCGAGTGGGGAATGCTGTACGCGCCGCTACCCATGCTGCCGCAGTCCACTTCGACCGCGGCGCCTGTGTACGGGTCGCGGTCGACGACCGTCAGTTCGCCGGCGACCGAGCCGCCGTGGGCTTCGGGATAGAAGCGCAGTTGCTCCCGCGACAGCCCGTGCAGGGAGGCCAGCGCTTCGATGTCGTCCATGATGGCGTCCGATTCGGGCTGCTCGTCGAAACGGCATTCACCCCAATTCTTGCTGATGTAATACGCTTCGCGTTTGGTGGCGAAGTCGTTGTCCCGCACCATGTCGCGCGCGATGGCCATCAAGCGCAAGGTCTGGGCGAACGTGCGCGCCGTGCGGGCCGTCAACGTTCTGGACTTGCGCAAGTCGCCCAACTCCAAGTATCCCTTGTCGGCGTCATAGCTGACGTTGTCGAGATTGCGTAAAGGCAAATCGATGGTCGGCAGCTCGCCGCGAGCGACGCTGTCGCGCACCGCGCCGGCTACCGCATCGATGAGGTCGAGGGTTTTCTGATCCGCTTCGCTGAGGGTGTTGCCGCCTGTCTTTTCACCTGTCATCACGGAACCTCTATGCATTCACAAAATTTTAATTTCTCCGTGGGAGCGGTTTCCTACCGCGATTGAAGTCGCCGCAAGTGCAAGTGCCGACTGACGATCGAGAATCCGATTCGCTACTACGCTAGATCTTCCGATTCTTGTGGAGAACATCATCGAGTTGCCGCACCATTTGGATCTTCTCGTCGTTGCTCAGCCCCAGAATGTCCTGCAGTGCCGTGCCGATGTGGGGCAGGTACTTTTCGATGTGCGCGCGCTTGTCGTATTCGGCGCTCAAATGGGCTTGGCGCCGCAGGTGTGCCGCCAATTTGCGTCCGCAATGCTGCAGCCCCAGCTTCAATTCTTTGATGATCTCGGGATAGGAGGCGATGGCTTCCTTGGCTTCCGACGTGAACGGCACCCACACCGACGCGACGTGGACGAGTATCACCATCGGCGCAAGGGGTAGCGCGCCTTTGGGCTGTTGAAGGCCATAAGCGCGCCAATTGGTTTGGATCACGGCCTTGGTGATTGCGCAGCCCGCTTGCTCGTACAACAGCGGCACTCTGTTAGCGAAGCGCAGCAAGTGAATGGACTGATCGGACCGCACGCTTTCCACTCCGGGCGAGCGATGCAGGCGCTGTGTTTTGTAAATGTGACCGCTGTCATCCAGTTCCAAATCCGCGCCCTTGGCGGACCCATAAGCGATGCCGACCTCGATCTGAAAGGGGTTGCCGCGATACACCGCGGCGGGACGGGTATGGACGACATAGATGTCCGCGTCGATCTCCTTGCGCAGGCCTTCCTCAAGCCGCTGCTCGCCGATCGGAACGATGCAATCGGTTGGCGGCGCGGACACCGGCACCTTTTTGATGGCCTGGTACAGGGCATTGGCTTGCACGTGCGCGATGTGTTTGGGATAGGAGCGTTCGCTCAGTCCCCTGCCGGCCTGTTCGATAATGGCGCGGGCAGTTTTGGTTCCGATACGCGAGAACTCATTTTCGAGAAACCGCCGCAACGAGCGGTGATCGGAGCTATTCAACATCTGAATCAGTCGGCCAAGCTCAACGCCCTGAGGGTGTGGTTTGATTTCGGCGGGGCGCGGCGGCAATTCTTCAGAGCTGCGTTGGAAAACCACTGTTCGGCCTCGCGGACTGCGCAAATGCAGCGTGACGTGCGGGTTGGCGATGGCGGTCAGTTTGAGATACATCTCGATAGACTGGCGGCCTTTCTGGAAGCGGCCTTCCAGTTCGGCTTCCACGCGCGTGCCGTGACCGATGTCCCACGGCACGTGTTTGCGCCTATGAATTTCCGGCCGGTTCTTCGCCGTATCGATGGAGACGAACAGCTCGGTGGCCAGAGGCTCGCTTTCAATTCGGCTGATGACGTGCAACGGTTTGCCGGTCGTGAGCTGAGCGTACATTCCCGCGGCGGAGATGCCCATGCCCTGTTGGCCGCGGGACTGGCTGAGCTTATGGAATTTCGAACCGTACAGCAGCTTGCCGAAAATGCGCGCGAGCTGCCGTTCGACGATGCCGGGACCGTTGTCTTGCACCGAGACTTTGCAGACACCGTTACCCTCGTCGCTAACCTCTACCCAAATCTCCGGCAGAAGGCCGGCTTCCTCGCAGGCATCCAGCGCGTTATCCACCGCTTCCTTGATCGTGGTCACCAGCGCCTTGGCCGGGGAGTCGAAGCCAAGCAGGTGGCGATTGCGCAGGAAAAATTCCGAAACCGAGATCTCCCGTTGGCGGGCCGCCATCTCGGTTGCGGTACGAGTGCTGGTGACGTCGGTGTTCATGTGGATCTTTGGCGACTCTGACACCTTCGAATGTGGGAGCGGTTTTCTACCGCGATTGGTTACCGGATTCGAGACTGCTATCGCGGAATAATCCGCTCCCACAACACGAATATATGGACTTGGCGGTCGACGAGGCGCGAAGTCCTCTGAAGAGCCGCAAATCAAAGCATCATCCGGTACAATTGCGGAAAAATTCATCATAGCGCAGCCTCGCGCTATCGAATAGCCACGCGACGGACGTTGGTAGAATGCGGGCAGTGAAATGCAAGAATGGCTCACATGGAGGGGCGCGATATGCTGACCGTCATCGTTACCGGATCGAACCGCGGTATCGGACTAGAGTACGCCAAACAGTATGCGAAAGACGGTGCCCGTGTGTACGCATGCTGCCGACGGCCCGAGAAGGCAGGAGAGTTATTGGCGCTGGCGCAGGCCAACTCTGATCGGGTTACCGTGCACCCCCTCGAGGTCACTAACGACGGGCAGATTGCGGCGTTGAAGGCGGTCGTGGGCGATGCCCCCGTCGATATTCTGATCAACAACGCCGGCGTGTATGGCGCCGACGATCAGGATTTGGGCGCCTGCGATGAGAGCAAGTGGTTGGAGACGTTCCGCATCAACACAATCGCGCCGTACAAAATGATCGCAACATTCGCCGACAACGTTGCCCGCAGCCGGAAGAAGACCATCGTCGGCATGACCAGCAAGATGGGCAGCATGGATGACAACTCATCGGGCGGGTACTACATCTATCGTTCGTCGAAGGCCGCGCTCAACGCGGTGTTGAAAAGCGCCGCCGTCGATCTGCAGCCGCGAGAAATCATCGTGCTGACGCTGCATCCGGGTTGGGTCAAAACAGCCATGGGCGGCCCGGGAGCGTTGATCACCACAACACGATCCGTGACGAATCTGCGCAAGATCATCGACAACGCCACCCTGGCAGACAGCGGCAAGTTCTTTCAGAACGATGGGGCCGAGGTGCCTTGGTAAACAACAATCGCGGAATGATCCGCTCCCACAACAAGATCTCAGGCATTCTGTGGGAGCGGTTTCCTACCGCGATTCTTCGCCTGAGTTGTCATGAGCGCCGATTCGAATCTCGGCTGAAGCCGCTCCTACAGCATTAGCGTGCAAACACCAGCAGTGCGTTGGCCGGTAATATCAGGCCCGCCGAATACTCGCAACCATCCCATGGTTGAGGTTGGGCGAATACGCCGCCACCGTTGCCGACGACATTGGGATTCACCCAATTTTCGTAAACGTCGCTGTTGAAGACTTCGTGCCACGGTCCGCCGGCGGGAAATCCGATACGGTAGTCGAAACGATTGAACGGCGCGATATGGATGACGACGACGACATCGTGACCCTCGCCTTCCACCCAGCGTTGGAACGCCAGCACGCGATTTTGATCGTGAACGTGAATAATGCGGAATCCCTCTCCGCGCAGCCCCGCGTGATTCCAGCGCAGCTTGATAAGTTCGCGAGTGAAACGTAGGTGATCAGTCATCTGTTTGTCACCGCCGTCCAACCCGGCCCAGTGCAACAGCAGATTTTGGTGAAACTCGAAATTGTCCGACCACGGTTTATCCTCGAGAAACTCCTGACCCATGAAGAGCATGGGAATGCCGGGCGCCGTGAGGCTGATCCCTGCCGCGACGCGGGCGCGGCTGCGGCCATACCAGGAACGCGGGTCGTCCGGGTGGCCCAGTCGCGCGATGCGCTGCTCACGGTCGACATAGACAATGTCGTGGTTTTCGGGGCCTTGAACAAAACGCCAATTTTCGCTGAATCCGTCGGGCCACAGGCTGCGCGCCAGGGCCGTCATGTTGAGCGGGCGATCGTCCGGCGCACTGGCGTTGCCGATGACGTCACGGATGGCGATGCGCAGACCATCCGTGAGCGTGGTGTCAAAGCCTGCGCCTTTCGGCGGTGCTTTGACGACGTACGGGTTGACGTTCCAATACTCCGCCTTGTCCAAGACGCCGGGACGATAGCTGTTGAGCGTGGAGGTCAGGTCTTGGCAAAACGCCCAGCCATGCGGCGCGCCGTCGTGATCGATAACGCTGACTTGATCATAACGAAAACCGTCGACGCGGTACTCCGCGAGCAAGAACTTGGCGTTTTGAATGAGAAAGTCTCTTACTTCCGGCTTGGAAAAATCGAATACCAAACCACCGGCGTGGCCTTTGTCGGAAAAGTAGAGCGAGTTGCGATGCCCCCCGGCGGTGGACTGGCGATCGAAAAAATAGAGACTCTGATCGCCAAAATCACCACCGGCGTGGTTATAGACGAGGTCGAAGATCACCGCCAGCCCGTATATGTGGCAAAGATCGACCAACGCCTTGAGTTGGTTCATCTCGCCATGAAGTTGTTCGACCGTGTAGCGTGCCAAACCTCGAGCTTCCAGCAGCGCGTTTACTTCCGCCACATATGGCGCGAGCTGGGCATCGGCCACCGCGTAGTCCATTTCCGGAGAAAAATAATCGGTGCCGTTGTACCCCAGACTGAACTGGGTTTGAAACTCCTGAATCGGCAGCAGCTGCAGCGCGGTAACGCCGAGTTCCGCCAAGTAGGGAACCTTGCGCGCCACGTCGAGAAACGTGCCGCCTCTGTTGGGCAGGTTGGGTGTGAAAAACGTGCCGACGTGCAGTTGATAAATGACGAAGTTGTGGAACTGCGGTGTGACGAAGCCGGTTTCGTGCCAAGGGAAATCGGTTTTGCGAATGATGCAGTCGCTGGGAAATGGAATTTCCAGTTCTCGCGCGTAGGGATCGCGTTTGGGGCCTTCGCTGCCCTCTCCGACGATGTAAAAAATGTAGCGTTGCCGGTCGCGCACGCCGGGTATGAAGCCCAACCAATGGCCGTGCTCGTCGCGGCTAAGCAGGCTGGCATCGTCCCGCCGGCGATCATTGAAATCGCCGATGACGTGAACCGTTCGCGCGTTCGGTGCCCACACGCGAAACGTCGCGCCGTCGGCGATGAGGTTCGCGCCCATCGGGGTGTTGGGATGGATATGGTCTAGCGAGGCGGGCATGGGCATCAACTCGCGGTTCGGGCGCTCGAAGTGTAGAGGCAGTTCGGATCCGAGGCAACGTCGCTGGGTCGAGTCTCGACAATTCAGACAATCTGTCGCCCGAAGTACGCCCACTGAGTTGATCAAATTTTGTTGACACACCGTAGCGTCGGCGACGGCAAGCTTCCAGCTACGCATCGCCCACGAAGTCTTGGTACGCTATCGACCACGGTGCAACGCCCGTTTTCGCGCCCACAACATGAGGGGAAGAGGTATGGCCGCAAAGGAACTGGTCTTTGGTGACGAGGCCCGTCAGCGCATGGCGCGCGGCGCGTCGATCTTGGCGCGTGCCGTCAAAGCGACGCTCGGTCCGCGCGGGAGAAATGTCGTTATAAAAAGGGCGTTCGGCGCGCCATCGGTGACCAAGGACGGCGTTTCCGTCGCCAAGGAGATTACACTGCAAGAACCTTTCGAAGACATGGGCGCGCAGATGGTGCGCGAAGTCGCATCGCACACGTCCGACATTGCCGGCGATGGCACCACGACCGCTACCGTGCTGGCCGAAGCGATTTTCGTCGAGGGACTTAAATCCGTTGCAGCCGGCATGAATCCCATGGATCTCAAGCGTGGCATCGACAAAGCCGTGGACGCGGCGGTGGAGGAGCTGAAGCTGATCTCCAAGCCTTGCGCCGATTCAAAAGCCATTGCTCAGGTCGGCACCGTATCGGCTAACGGCGACGAAGAAGTCGGCCGGCTGATCGCCGACGCCATGGAGAAAGTCGGCAAGGAAGGCGTTATCACCGTAGAAGAAGGCTCCGGGCTGGTCAATGAGCTGCAGGTGGTTGACGGCATGCAGTTCGACCGTGGCTATCTGTCGCCGTACTTCATCACCAACGCGGAAAGCATGTCCTCGGAGTTGGAGAGTGTGATGATCTTGCTGCTGGACAAGAAGCTCTCTCACATCCGCGATGTTATCGGCGTGCTCGAGGCCGTTGCCAAGGCAGGGAATCCGTTGCTGGTGATCGCGGAGGATGTGGACGGGGAAGCGTTGGCGACATTGGTCATAAACAACATGCGCGGCATCATTAAATGCGTCGCGGTCAAGGCGCCGGGGTTTGGGGATCGGCGCAAGGAAATGCTGCAGGACATTGCCGTGCTGACCGGCGGGACAGTGATTGCCGAAGAGGTAGGGCTGACTTTAGAAAAGACCGGTCTGGAACACCTGGGCCGGGCGCGCAAAGTGATCGTCGACAAGGAGACCACGACCTTGGTCGGCGGCGGCGGATCAACGCAGGATATTCACGCACGCACTAAACAGATTCGCAAGTTGATCGATGACGCCACGTCTGACTATGACAAGGAAAAGCTGCAGGAGCGGTTGGCGAAACTGTCCGGTGGCGTGGCCGTGTTGAAAGTGGGCGCCGCGACCGAAACCGCCATGAAGGAAAAGAAGGATCGGGTAGAAGACGCCATGCACGCCACCCGCGCCGCGGTTGAGGAAGGCGTGGTTCCCGGCGGCGGTGTGGCCTTGGTGCGCGCGCAACAGAAGCTCCATCAGAAAAAACTGGCGGGTGAGAATCACGAACAGGATGTTGGGATCAATATCGTCCTGAAGGCGATGGAGCAGCCGCTGCGCGAGATTGTCGCCAACGCCGGCAAGGAGTCGTCGGTGATTCTCAACAAGGTGAAGGAGGGCGGTGCGGACTTCGGTTACAACGCCCAGACCGACCAATTCGGCGACATGATGGAGATGGGTGTGCTCGATCCGACGAAAGTGGTGCGCGTCGCTTTGCAGAATGCGGCATCCATTGCCGGGTTGATGATCACCACCGAAGCGATGATCTCGGAGATCCCGCAGCCGCCGGCCGCCGCACCGATGGCGCCGGGGCCGGAGTGGGGGTGACAGAGTGAATCGCGGAATGATCCGCTCCCACAACGGCTGCTAACACTGTGGGAGCGGATTATTCCGCGATTGAGTCGGGCGGTGGCGAGGAGTCCGGCGAAGAATCGCGGTAAGAAACCGCTCCCACAACAAGTGGCGCAGTTGCCGCCGGTCAGGGTGCCTTTAGCTCTTTTCCAGATGTTTATTTTTGAGTTGGACATAATGCCCCGACGAATACTCGAGATACGCCAGTTCATCCTCGGTGAGGGGGCGGATTTTCTTAGCCGGCTGACCGAGCCACAAAAAGCCGCCCTCGAGCACCTTCCCGGGTGACACCACGCTACCGGCCGCCACCATGGCGCGGGATTGCACGACGGCGCCGTCCAGAATGATCGAGCCCATCCCAACCAAGACGAAATCCTCGATGGTGCAGGCATGCAGCACCGCGTTATGGCCCACCGTGACGTCGCTGCCGATGGTCAGCGCATAGCCGCCGGGATTGAAGCGATTATCCTGGGTCACATGAAGAACGGAGCCGTCCTGGACATTGGTGCGGGCGCCGATGCGAATGCGCTGTACGTCGCCCCGGGCCACGACGAACGGCCACAGCGATGCATCATCGCCGATGGTCACGTCGCCGATGACCACGGCCATATCGTCAATGTAGACATTGGCGCCGAGCTTGGGTGAAATTCCTTGAAAAGAGCGTACCGGCATAGTCGATTCCTCGCGCTTCGTTGGCGGAAATCTACCACAGCTTCGCTGGTGTGTGGGAGGACATGTCGTGGGAGCGATTTCCTACCGCGATTCGTTGTCCGGATCTTCGTTGGCGCCAATTCCTATCGCGGAATAATCCGCTCCCACAAGGTGCATTGAAGTTTGTTCCTTGTGGGAGCGGATCCTTCCGCGATTCTTCGCCTGACTCGTTTCCACTCCGGATCGAAGTGCCGGTAAGGCGTCGGGGTCACACCGACAAGTACCGGCTGATCTTCTGCGTATCGACATTTTCGCGCAAGTCCTCGTGGATGATGCGGCCGCGATCGATGACGAGAATGCGGTCGGCGATCGCCATGGTGAAACTGAGAACTTGCTCCGATACCACAATGGTGATGTTGCGCAGCTTGCGAATCTGATTGAGGACGTTGGCGATGTCCTTGATGATAGACGGCTGGATCCCCTCCGTGGGTTCGTCGAGCAGCAGCACTTTCGGATCGGATACCAAGGCGCGGGCGATGGCGAGTTGCTGTTGCTGACCCCCGGACAGGTTGCCGCCTTTGCGGTGGCGCATGTCGTGCAGCACGGGAAACAAATCGTAGATCTCCATGGGGACGGTTTTGTGATTGGACGTCTCCAAGCCGGTTTCGATGTTTTCCTTCACGGTCATGTTGGGGAAGATCATGCGCCCTTGCGGCACGTAAGCCAGGCCGCTCGCTACGCGTTGGTGACTTGGCATGCCGCTGATGCGCTTGTTGTCGACCGCGACCGAGCCGGCGCCGTTGGGCAAAATGCCCATCATGGCTTTGAACAGGGTTGTCTTGCCCATGCCGTTGCGACCCATGATGGCTAAGGTTTCGTTGGGTTTGGCCTCGAAGTTGATGCCATGAATCACTTCGCTTTGGCCGTAGGAGACGGTGAGATTGTTGACGTTGAGCATGGGAGAGTCCTCGCTATTATCAATGACCAAGATAGACCTCGACGACCTTGGGATCACTTTGCACTTTCTCCATCCGGCCTTCGGCGAGAATTTTGCCTTGGTGAAGCACGGTGACGCGGTGCGCGATGCGCTGCACGAACTCCATATCGTGCTCGATGACGATGACGGAGCGGCCTTTGCAGATCCGCTTGAGCAGTTCCGCCGTTTGCTCCCGCTCCTTGACGCTCATGCCGGCCACGGGTTCATCGAGCATCAAGAGTTCGGGATCTTGGATCAGCAGCATGCCTATTTCCAGCCATTGCTTCTGGCCGTGACTGAGCAGCCCTGCTTCGCTGTGCAGCAAGTCCTTGAGGAAAATCTGTTCCGCGACTTCCTCGACCCGCTGAATCACATCCGGCGTGCGCCGGAAGCCGAGGCAGCCGAGCACGCCGCGTCCGCGTGGGAAAGAGACTTCCAAGTTCTCGAACACGGTGAGGTTTTCATAGATCGACGGCGTTTGAAACTTCCGTCCCACGCCGGCCCGCACGATGTTGTGCTCGGCGAGTTTGGTCAATTCCTTGTTCATGAATTTGATGCTGCCGCTGGTGGCCTTGGTCTTGCCGCAGATCAGGTCGAGCAACGTGGTTTTGCCGGCGCCGTTAGGGCCGATAACGACTCGCAGTTCATCCTTTTCGACATAGAAGTTGAGACCGTCCACGGCCTTGAAGCCGTCGAAAGAGACGGTGAGGTCCTCCACGGCGAGGGCGACTGAGGTGTTTGTATCCATTGCAATGTCCTCTTGGGGGCTGCGGCTCAGGCCGGTTGTTTGTGCTTAAGGTCGTCCCGCTGGGGGCGAATCTGACCCAACCACGTTGCGATGGCTTGTAGCTTGGCCTGCATCAACACGCGATCCATAAAAGCCGGTTTCTGAAACGTTCTTTTGTCAAGGAATCCGCTGCCCATGTTCCTTATGCTCACAATGAAGCGCTTAGCGTACTTGTCATACAGTCCGGCCAATCCGTTGGGGAACAGCATCACCACGGCGATAAACAAGCCTCCCATCAAGAACAGCCACAGCTCGGGGAAACTTTCGGAGAAGGTCGTCTTGCCCCAGTTGACCAACAACGTTCCGTAGACCGCTCCGATCAGGGACAGGCGACCTCCGACCGCGGCGAAGATGACCATCTCGATGGACGGTACGATGCCGACGAACGACGGCGACATGAACCCCACTTGCAGGGTGAACATGGCGCCGCCGATGGCCGAAAAGGCCGCCGCCACGCAGAAGATGAAAATCTTGAAATTGGCAACGTCATAGCCGGAGAAACGCACGCGATCTTCTTTATCGCGCATGGCGAGGAGGAGACGGCCGAACTTGGTGGCAAGGATCAGGCGGGCGATCAGGATGCAAAGCAACAGCAGGGCGCCATTGACATAGTAGAGAACGTACTTGGCGGAGTCGGTTCGGATATCCCAACCCAGTAACGTCTTGAGGTCGGTGATGCCGTTGACGCCGCCGGTGAACCCTTGCTGGCCGATGATGAGGATGGTGAGAATAGCGGCGACCGCCTGGGTAATAATGGCAAAGTAGACGCCGCTCACCCGCCGTTTGAACATCGTCACACCGATGAGATAGGCGAAGATGGACGGCACCACGATAATGGCGAGCAGCGTAAACGTGAGACTGTGGAACGGCTCCCAGAAAAACGGCAGTTCCGTAATCTGGTTCCAATCCATGAAGTCCGGGATGCCCGGCGTGGATTGAATGGCCGTGCTCTGGGGATCCGACGCTTCCAGTTTGAGGAACATCGCCATGCAGTAACCGCCGAGGCCGAAGAATACGCCTTGCCCCAAGCTTAATATTCCGCCGTAACCCCAGATCAGTACCAAGCCTACGGCGACGAAGGCGTACGTCAGGTACTTGCCGACAAGGTTCAGCCGGAAGATATCCATGGACAGAGGCATTACGACGAAGATCAAAGCCGCCAGGATCAGTAACCCGATGAGCCCCGACTTTCCGCCAAACACATTCCTATATATAGCTTGCATACCGGTGTCCTCTTGGGGTGATTACTTTCTAATCTTGGAGGCGAACAATCCCTCGGGACGAAACATCAGAATGGCGATGATCGTCAGGAGAGTCAGCACTTTGGCCATGGAGCCATTCATGAAGAACTCCATGATCGACTGCGCTTGGGCGATGGAAAACGCCGAGGCGATAGTACCGAGCAAGGATGCCGCACCGCCGAAAACCACCACCAGGAACGTGTCGACGATGTAGAGTGAGCCGCTGGTGGGGCCCGTGGACGCGATGGTGGTGAACGCCGCGCCGGCGATGCCCGCGATGCCGCAGCCCAGGGCGAACGTTACGCGGTCCACCTTTTGGGTGTTGATCCCGACCGCGCCGCTCATTACGCGGTTCTGCGTGGTGGCGCGAACCCGCAGACCCCAGCGCGACTTGAACAGGAGATAAAACACGCCGGCCGTTACCGCGGCGGTCAGTCCGAGAACCACCAGGCCGTTGATGGGAATCTCAAGACCTTCGGCAATTTCGATGGACCCGATCAGCCATTCCGGTAGCGGCGGGCTGACCTCGCGCGCGCCGAAACTCGAGCGCAGAATCTGCTGCAGGATGAGGCTCAAGCCCCAGGTGGCTAGAAGGGTGTCCAGCGGGCGCTTATACAGATGGCGGATGAGCAGATACTCCGCCGCATAGCCCGCTAGGAACGCGACGAAGAACGCCGCGACAATGGCGAAGAAGAAATAGTAGTCCATGAACCAGCCGGCGTAGCTCTCTACGAACATGGCGATCATGTATGAGGTATAGGCGCCGATGGCCATGAACTCGCCGTGCGCCATGTTGATGACGCCCATTTGTCCAAAAATGATTGCGAGGCCCAGGGCCATGAGCAGCAGTACGCTGAACAAGCTGATGCCCGCGAAGCCCTGCATTGCAATGATGGAGCCCCATTCTGACAACGACATGCCTTCCATTTTTACGTGCTCCTCGGATTGGAGTGTCGACAACAGCCTTTGTGGGCGGGCGGCGGGACGGCATGCGTTCTATGCGCGCACACCGCCCCACGACCAACCCTCGTATTATTGGTAACCTTCAGGAAACGGATTCGGTTCGATCAGATCCGACGTATAAATCACCTCCGCTTGGCCGCTCTTGTTCCATTTGCCTACGCGGGCCTTGGTCACCAAGTGGTGATTCTCATGGACCTTGACGTAGCCCTCGGGCGCCGTATTGAGTTCGATGCCGGGCGAGGCGGCCGCGACTTTGTCGATGTCGAAGCTGCCAGCCTTCTCGACCGCCGCCTTCCAAAGCCATGGGCCAAGGTACGCGGCCTGGGTGACATCGCCGATGACGCTGTCCTCGCCCCACTTGGTCTTGAACGCTTTGACGAATTCCTGGTTGTTGGGATTGTCGAGGCTCTGGAAGTATTTCATCATGGAGTAAAAGCCTTCCACGTTCTCGCCGCCGATGCCCAAGACTTCGTCTTCCGTGACGGAGATTGTCAGTAGGTTCCACTTGTCGGGCGTTATGCCCGCGCTGCGCAGTTGCTTGTACCAGGACACGTTGCTGCCGCCCACGACGATGCTGTAGATCACATCGGGCTTTTTGACTTTGATCTTGTTGATGAGAGATCGAAAGTTGGTGTGACCCAGGGGATAGTACTCTTCGCCGACAACTTCACCCTTGAGCACGTTTTCAATGTGCTTGCGGGCGATCTTGTTGGACGTGCGGGGCCAGATGTAGTCCGAGCCGATGAGATAGAAAGTCTTGGCGCCTTTCTCCTTTGCTATCCAGTCCAGCCCGGCGATGATTTGCTGGGTGGCTTCCTGGCCGGTATAGATGACGTTTTTCGATTGCTCCAGTCCTTCGTAGAACGTCGGGTAATAGAGCATCCCGTTTTCTTTCTCGAATACCGGGAGCACCGCCTTGCGCGATGCCGATGTCCAGCAACCGAACACAGCGGCGACCTTGTCGTTCACCAAAAGCTTTTTCGACTTTTCCGCGAACGTCGGCCAATCGCTGGCGCCGTCTTCGACGATGACATTGATCTGGCGTCCGAGGACGCCGCCCATGGCGTTGATCTGATCGATGGCCAGTTTTTCCGCTTCCACCGACCCTGTCTCGCTGATGGCCATGGTGCCCGTCAACGAGTGCAGAATGCCCACTGTTACCGTGTCGTCGGTGACAGCGAGATTGGTGGTGTTGACTTGCGCGGTCGGCGGCGCGGCGGCGAACGACGCGGTCGCGCACGTTAACGATAGCGCGGCAAGAAGCTTAGATATTCGACGTTTTGTTAACGCCATCCTGTTCGGCAAGTTCTTCATGACGACTTCCCCTTTTGTGGTAAACCAAAATTAACGAGCTGTTTTGGACGATTTGCTTCGCTCCCGCTCCGCGGTCGGCATCCGACATCGTCGTACTTGTCTCAACGCAAGCGGTGTGCCACGCCAGGCTAAACGCAAGCATTCTTGGCGTTAATGGAATCCGATCAGGATGGGTGGAATGGTGTGAGTAGGAGTGTGGTCTAGGGATGCTTATATATGGCGAAGCCAAGTCGCCGAGAAATTCTCGGTTATTGGAAAAATGAAATGCAAGGACGAAAGTAGTGCAAAAAATTCTTTGTTGGAAACGATTCAGTGCACGGCGCGACGTTGTCCTCGGATAGCGCGATAAAAATGGTGTGGCGTGAACGGGATCTCCGGTCCGGCTGTTTGCCCCGGCTAGCTGGGAATGCAAAGCGCTTTTCCCACACGGCTGCGCTTGGTGTGGGAAAAGTTGGTGCATCGTTTGGGTTTGGACGCGATGATCGAAGGGCATTCCCGCACCGAAATCGGAAAGGATGCTTTGGATTGCGTCCTCGCGTTTGTCGTTTATGCTTCGCGCCCGGCTCGACATGGGCGGCGACGATCGAAATGAAGGCAAGCGAAGCGGTGACGGTCTTATGCGGTGCGTGGCGCATGTGCCATTTTTCGGAGGCGGACAGTCGCGTTCGAATCGTCAGCAGCGAATGAAATGGCACGGTGATTGCTCTGGCCCAAGTGTGGGGCGCGCACGCGTTCCCGGCGGAATCAGCGATCAACCTGGAAGGAGAAATGACATGCCGAAGACACTAATAGCTTACGATCTTTCGAAGCTGCCGGAAGAGCAGGACGTTAAGCCGCACAACCGCTGGCATCCCGACATTCCCATGGTGGCCATGGTCAAGCCCGGCGACGAGTTTCGCATCGAGTGCGCCGATTGGACCGGCGGGCAGATCGGCAACAACGACAGCGCCAACGACGTGCGCGATGTGGATCTTTCGAAGGTTCACTATCTGAGCGGACCGGTCGGCGTTGAAGGCGCCGAACCCGGCGATCTGCTGGTGGTGGATATTCTCGACATCGGCGCGCTTCCCAATTCGGAGTGGGGGTTCAACGGGTTGTTCGCCAAGGAAAACGGAGGCGGATTTTTAACGGAACATTTTCCCGAGGCGCGCAAGTCCGTGTGGGACTTTCACGGCATCTACACCAGCTCGCGTCATATCCCCCATGTGCGTTTCGCCGGGACCATGCATCCGGGATTGATCGGCTGTTTGCCGTCGATGGACCTGCTGCGCAGATGGAATGCCCGCGAAGGGGCGTTGGTGGAAACGGATCCCAACCGTGTGCCGCCGTTGGCGACGCTGCCCTATGCGGAGACCGCGCTGCTCGGCGCCATGAAGGGCGATGCGGCGAAAGCGGCGGCGAAGGAGGCGGCTCGCACCGTGCCGCCCCGCGAGCACGGCGGCAACTGCGACATCAAGAATTTGTCCCGGGGTTCGAAAGTGTACTTTCCCGTTTACGTCAAAGGCGGCGGGCTGTCCATGGGCGACATTCACTTCTCCCAGGGGGACGGCGAAATTACATTCTGCGGCGCCATCGAGATGGCCGGTTATATCGACATCGGTGTGAGTCTGATCAAAAACGGCGTGCTCAAGTACGGCATTACCAATCCGATTTTCCAGCCCAGTCCGATCGATCCGGGTTACCGCGACTTCTTGATATTCGAGGGCATTTCGGTTGACGAGGATGGCAAACAGCACTATTTGGATGCCCACATCGCGTATCGCCGCGCTTGTCTCAATGCCATCGAGTATCTGAAAAAGTTCGGCTACACCGGCGAGCAGGCCTACGCCATATTGGGAACCGCGCCGGTGGAAGGGCACATCGCCGGCATCGTCGACATTCCAAATGTGTGCGCGACATTGTGCCTGCCGACGGAGATCTTCAGCTTCGACATCAAACCCAACGCCAGCGGACCGGTGCGGATGCCGACGTCTGGCATCGATTTGGCGAGGTGCGGCTGAAGCGGCGGAATAGGCGGGGCAATCCGCGCCAGCGGCGCTTGGCCGGCGTGAATTGGGCGAATCTGTTTCAAGGAGAAAAATCATGCCACTGTATGACTATATGTGCGAGCGTTGCGGTGGGTTTACGGCGTTCAACGCCATGAGCCGCTGCGGCGAGCCCATGGCGTGTCCAGAGTGCGGCGATCTTGGGCGGCGAATCCTTAGTGCGCCCAACCTGGCGTGCATGTCGGCGGACAACCGCCGCGCCTGGGAGCGTAACGAACGCAGCGCCCATGAGCCGTCGCTCAAGCGTAAGCCTTGCAGCTGCGCGGGGTCGCATACCTGCGGCTCAAGCAAGAGCCAGGATTCACCCGCCAAGCCCGCGCTACAGCAAGCAGGCAAACTTGGAAGTCGACCGTGGATGCTGGGACACTGAGGAGAAGACAGCGGCTGTGCGAGAAAACAAAGCGGGGTGTAACGGCGATGTTTTTGGCAAATGCGAGAGAGTCCCAGGTGTTGATGCTGTTGGGCGCGGGCTTGCGGCGGGCGCGCATCGAACACCAGTTGTGTCAGGCCGGCTTCGCTGAGCGGATCGGAGTATCCGTGCCGACCTATCGCAGAATGGAGCAGGGAAACGCGGCCGTTCCGATCGGCTATTGGATTCGGGCGCTGTATTTGCTTGGCATGTCGGAAGACATTCCGCGGCTTTTTCGGCCCGAGATCGACGGGACGTCGGGCGGCGCGGCGAGCGGCTATCATCGCGTGCGCACGCGCTCGCGCGGAAGCGGGTGAGTAGGTCGTGCCGGGGTTGGGTCGGCGATTTGGGAGCGGAGTGTTTCCGCAGTTCTTCGTCTGGCTCAATCGCGGAATGATCCGCTCCCACTACGGCCGTTAGCACTGTGGGAGCGGTTTCCTACCGCGATTCCTCGTGCGACGAATCACTTAGTCCCACTCGAAATCTTCTTCCACGGCCGGCGGAGCATCGCTCATTTGCGCGAGCTGCTCCTGCA
The DNA here is from genome assembly GCA_021821045.1 of Pseudomonadota bacterium. GTDB lineage: Bacteria > Pseudomonadota > Gammaproteobacteria > JAADHS01 > JAADHS01 > JAKACW01. The sequence continues at coordinate 58,782 of JAKACW010000008.1, read as the reverse complement.
GTATGGCGATTTGTTGATTCCAGTATCCTGGGCCCGTGAACCACGGGAACGTCGGCGGAAACGCCGGGTCATCCCAGCGCCGCGCCAGCCAGGCGTTGTAGTGAATGAGGCGCAGGGTGCGCAATGGTTCGATCAGTGCGATTTCGCGGGGGTCGAACAGCTGAAACATTTCGTATCCGGCCAGCAGATGATCCAGTTGACGCATCATCTCGTCCCGCGCGCCGCATAACAGCATCCAGAAATCCTGAATCGCCGGGCCGGTGAGGCTGTCGTCAAGGTCGACGAAATGGGCGCGATCGTCGCGCCACAAGATGTTGCCCTGATGACAGTCGCCGTGAATGCGCAGCATCCGAACATCGTTCAGCGTCACAGGGAGCGACTCGATCCTTTCCAAGCAGGCGCGGGCGATCGCAACATAGGTCTTGCAGGTTTCGCGCGGAACGTGAGGGCTCGCTTCCAGCGTCGCGATGCTTTCCCAGCCAAAACGCTGCACGTTGAGGCGCGGGCGGTGCTTGAATTGCTTCGTGCCGCCCACCCCATGGATGCGCCCAAGAAAGCGGCCGATGACGCGCAGATGTTCCGGATCTTCGAATTCCGGCGCATGGCCGCCGTAGCGCGGAAAAAGAGCGAAGCGAAAATTGTCATGATTGAATAGGGTTTCCCCGTGTTCGTTGCGCAGCGGCGCGACGACCGGAATTTCTCGCTCGCTGAGTTCAAGACTGAATGCGTGTTCTTCCAGAATGGCTGCGTCGCTCCAGCGCTCGGGGCGGTAGAATTTGGCGATCAGCGGCGCGCTGTCTTCGATACCGATCTGATAAACCCTGTTTTCATAGCTATTGAGTGCGAGTATTCGCCCGTCGCAACGCACGCCAAAAGACTCGACGGCATCGAGCACGACCTCCGGGGTCAGCGCATCGTACGGGTGTGGCGTGTTGCTTGGGGTCATGTAAAATGTGATTACACTTTGTTGACGCAGCTATTGAGGTGTTATGGACAATCCATTGCTCAAAATGCGCGGCTTGCCGCCGTTTAGCCGCATCAAGCCGGAACATGTCGAGCCCGCGATCGACAAGATCCTCGCCGAAAGTCGCACCGAGCTTGCCAGACTGCTGGCGACAAATCAATCTTATACTTGGGATAATTTGTTGCATCCCCTCGAAGAGATGGAAGACCGCTTGAATCGCGTGTGGTCGCCGGTGAGCCACATGAACTCCGTCGTCAATTCGGAAAGCTGGCGCAACGCCTACAACGCCTGCTTGCCGAAGTTGAGCGATTACAGCACCGAGATGGGGCAGAACGAACAGCTCTTTCGCGCGTTCGAGTCCATCGCGCAGGGCCCGGAATACAAGCGCCTTACGCCGGCGCAACGCAAGATCGTCGACAACGGACTGCGCGACTTTCGTCTGTCGGGCGTGGCGCTGTCGGACGATGACAAAAAGCGCTACAAGGCGATTGTGCAAGAGCTGTCGACGCTCAGCAGCAAGTTCAGCGAAAACGTGCTGGATGCGACCGATGCCTGGAAAGACCACATTGCCGACGAGTCGCGTCTGAAGGGATTGCCACCCAGCGCATTGGCCTTGGCCAAGCAGGCGGCGCAGCGCGAAGGCAAAGAGGGATGGTTGCTCACGCTGGAGTTTCCCAGCTATTTGGCGGTGATGACGTATGCGGACGACCGCGCTCTGCGCGCACGAATGTATGAAGCCTATGTCACTCGCGCCTCGGATCAAGGTCCCCACGCCGGCAAGTGGGATAACACGCCTTTGATGGCGCGCATCCTTGAGCTGCGACATGAAAAAGCGCGGCTGCTGGGATTTGGCAATTATGCCGAGTACTCCTTGGCGACCAAAATGGCCACCTCGCCGGACCAGGTCGTGCGCTTTCTGCGCGACTTGGCCCTGCGTTCCCTGCCGTTCGCCAAAAAGGACTTGGATGAGCTGCGCGCGTACGCCAAGGAGCACTACGGTCACGCCGGGCTGGAAGCGTGGGACGTGCTCTATTTCAGCGAGAAACTGCGCGAACACCGCTATGCGATTTCGGACGAAGCGCTCAAGCCCTACTTTCCGGAAGATCGGGTTCTGCAGGGCATGTTCGCCCTGGTTGAGCGCATCTACGGCATGTCGATTCGAGAGCAAACGACCATCGACATCTGGCACAAGGACGTGCGGTTCTTCGAGATTTTCGACAGCAAAGGCCAGCTGCGCGGTCAGTTCTATCTCGATTTATTCGCGCGGCCCCATAAGCGCGGCGGCGCATGGATGGACGACTGCATGGGACGGCGGCGCAATGAGCAAGGCGTGCAGACGCCGGTGGCCTACCTGACGTGCAACTTCTCGCCGCCGGTGGGCAAAGATCCGGCGCTGTTGACCCACGATGAAGTGCTGACGCTGTTTCACGAGTTCGGTCACGGGCTGCACCACATGTTGACGCAAGTGGATTATCTCAGCGTGGCGGGCATCAGCGGCGTGCCGTGGGACGCGGTGGAGCTGCCAAGCCAGTTCATGGAAAACTGGTGCTGGCAGCGGGAAGTGGTGGACATGATCGCTGCCCACTATCAGTCCAACGAGCCGCTGCCCGACGACATGTTTCAAAAAATGATCGCCGCGAAGAATTTCCAATCGGGCATGCAGATGGTGCGCCAGTTGGAATTCGCACTGTTCGATTTTCGCATGCATTTGGAATTCAAGCCCGAACAAGGCGCGCGCGTGCTCGATCTACTGGCGGAGGTGCGCAAGGAGGTGGCGGTGATGAATCCGCCGTCGTTCAACCGCTTTCCGCACAGCTTTTCGCACATCTTCGCCGGCGGCTATGCGGCAGGTTATTACAGCTACAAATGGGCGGAGGTGTTGTCCTCGGACGCGTTCAGCGCTTTCGAGGAAAAGGGCATTTTCGATCGCGAGACCGGTCTGCGCTTTTTGTCGACCATTCTGGAACAGGGCGGCTCCCGCGATCCCATGGAGTTGTTCATCGAGTTCCGCGGTCGCGAACCGCAAATCGACGCGCTGCTGCGTCACAGCGGCATCGCCGCCTAGACCTTTCAGTCGGGTCTCATGTTCAAGGTCGCAAGCTGGAACGTCAATTCGCTGCGCGTGCGCCTCGATCATGTGCTGCAATGGCTGGAAGCCAATCAGCCGGACGTGGTCGGACTGCAAGAGCTTAAGCTGGCGGACGAGCAATTTCCCGTCGATGCGTTTACCAAGGTCGGCTACCACGCCGTGTTCGCCGGTCAGAAAACCTACAACGGCGTGGCGATCTTAAGCAAACTTCCGCCGTCCGAGGTGTCGCGCGGCATTCCGGGTTACGACGATCCGCAGCAACGGGTGATCGCGGCCACCGTTGGGCCGTGCCGTGTGATCGATGTCTATGTGCCCAACGGCGAAAGCGTCGGGTCGGACAAATTCCAATATAAGCTGGCCTGGCTCGAGGCATTGCGCTCGGCGGTGCGCGATGAACTCAAACGCTATCCCCGAGTGGCGCTGATCGGCGATTTCAATATCGCACCGCAGGATCGAGACGTGCACGATCCGGACGCATGGCGGGAGAAGATTCTGTGCAGTACACCCGAGCGCGATGCGCTTAATGCGTTGTTGGAGTTGGGTTTGCGGGACACGTTTCGACTGTTCGACCAACCCGAGGGCGTGTACAGCTGGTGGGACTATCGCATGGCGGCCTTTCGGCGCAACCTTGGTTTGCGCATCGACTTGATTCTGGTCAGTGGGGCGGCGGCGGAAGCTTGTCGGGTCTCGTCGGTGGATAAGGCACCGCGCAAACTGGAGCGGCCATCGGACCATGCGCCGGTGGTGGCGGAGTTCGATTTCTGAGCGAACGGACCGGCCGTCGGCGTTCGCCGTATAAATGGTGCTCCAACCGCGCAATAAATATATGTAGAATAACGACGCGGCGGCCGTGAGTGGGGGCGGCTGTCGGTGACAAATTCGAGCTGAAACATCGCGTTGACAGTGGAAAAAGGCGTGTGTTAGAACTCGATCAGGACGTCTAATAATGAAAACGAGTTGGAGCGCAAGAATCCCAGCGGTACGGGTGGGGATCGCGGGGCTGTTGTTTTTTTGGGCAGCCGGCGGCGCCGTTGCGGGTATTTTCAATACGAAACATAATCTTGGCTCCACGGGAGTCAACGCCGCGAGCAACTTCAGCGGCACGCGCGAGATTTGCGTCTTCTGCCACACCCCGCATGGCGGCGACGGCGAAGCGGCGGTTCCGATCTGGAATCGTCACTTAGATCCCAACGGCTTTCAGACTTACGATCAAATGGGCACCACCACCCTCGATGCCAACGTCGAGGAGGTTGGGTCGGTGTCGCTGGCGTGTTTGTCTTGTCACGACGGTACCCAGGCCATGGACGCGCTGCTCAACGAGCCGGGGTCCGGGCGCGATCATCCCGGGTTCTCGGCCGGACGGTGGAGCGGACAAGCCTCGACGGTCGACGGTCGAATCGGCCCACCGGACGTCATTACCAATCTCGGCAAAGATCTCACCAATGACCACCCCATCGGGATCCAGTATGCCGGCGGAGGTTATTCGCTCACCAACCCGGAAGGACCGGGCAAGGATCCGGATTTCAATCGAGCCGATTCGGAGATCATGGGAACGAATCGCGTCTGGTGGGTTAATACGCTGAACGCCGGCGGTTCCGCCGGATTCGAGCGCACGGATATGAAGCTCTATACGCGCGTCGGCTCGGCGGGTGCCTATGCCGGTGAGCCCCAGCCGTTCGTGGAGTGTGCGTCCTGTCATGACCCCCATGTGGATTACAATCCCACGTTTTTGCGTGTGGATCCGGCGGGCAGCGCCGTTTGTTTAACCTGCCACGCGAAGTAGCGGGGGGAGCGGACGTATGACATTAAACCGGGTCGGCTGCATTGTTCATAACGATTGCCGGCGTGTGCAGCGGCGCGTCCGACGTTTCCGCTGGCTGGGAGGCTGGGCGTTTGGGTTGGCGTTGTTGGTCGGCCCGGCGATGGCGGCCGTGGCGGACAAGCTGCCCGAAGGGATCTTCGCGCGAATTGGCGGCCAAGAGATTACGCTCGACGAGTATCACGGCTTTTTGGCTCAGCGCTTACGACAGAAGTATTTTCATGGTCGACTAATTCACGAGGAAATGGCCCGGGCCCAGCGGGAGATCACTCAAGAATTGATTGACCACTACTTGGCGGCTCAGGAGGCGGCGCGCCGCGGTTTGGTAGCGCAACACGCTGAGAGTGGCGCATCCACGCCGCAGATCTTGGCCGAGCACATGGCCGCGTTGCGTGAGCAATTACGGACGCAAGTCGTGGTGTCGGATGCCGACGTCAAGGCGTTTTATGCGCAGTACCCGGACAAGTTCACCGCGCCCGAGCAGTTGCGCTTGTCGGTGATACTGCTCGGCGTGCCGCCTTATGCGCCGAAAGAGGAGTGGCAGACCGCCCATGACCAGGCTGTCGGACTGCGCAAGCGCATTGTGGATCAGGGCGACGCATTTGATGTGGTGGCGCGGGAGTATTCGAAGCACGAGAGTGCGGCCAAGGGGGGCGATCTGGGTTTTGTCCACAAGGGTCGTCTGGCGCCGGAGGTGGAAGGGGTTGTCGAGCAACTGGCGCTCGGAACGGTATCCGAGCCGGTGCCGCTGCTCCAGGGCGTTGCGTTGTTTCGGGTCGAGGAGAGAAAGCCGTCGCACCTCAATCCATTCGAGAACGTTGCGGATCGCGCGCGCGTCCTGTTGGTGAATGAACGATCACAAGCGGCGTGGCAGGCATTAATCGACAAATTACGACAAACGACGCCAATTGCGGTCGCTGAAGGGGCGCTGTGATCTAGGCGCAAGGCGCGGAGTGAATGGGGTTCCACTCGCGCCGGTAAATGGGGATAGATTTGGGGAACAGGCGCCGCCATGGCGCTTGTGCGGGAGGGGCAGCGGTTGATATTTGACATCCTGACTTCAGGACCAACGCGTCGGCGCATGATGCTATGCGCTATGGCGTTTGGTTCGCTGCTTGCCCGTCCAACCCATGCGGTTGAGTGGGCGCCGGTGAATTGGTCCGGAAGTCTTGGGTACAATTTTCGGCTGCTGGACGGCTCTGAGGGGCAGCGCAGTTTGAGCCGACAGTTGCTCGGTTCCGTGCACGGCAACTCTTATATATATCGCCCGTGGTTCGCGACGACCGATGGCAGTTTTACGCTGTCCCTGGACGATTCGGCCAGCACCGATCCCGATCCGGGAGACGGGACCACATACAATCAAACGGACAGCAGCATTCTTACCGGTGTTTTTAACCTCAACGTGTTGCCGCAAAGCCGCGCCCCGTTTTACATGCGCTACTCGGTTTCCGATACGCGCGTCGACAACACGGCGCTGGACTCGGACGCGTTCATCATCCTTGGTGACGCCGACTCCAAAACGCACAAGCTTGCGATGCGCCAGAGTTACCTGTTCGACGGCGGACACCGCGCCTATGCCACCTACGACAACAATCGCTGGAGTTCCGAACGCAGCGGCTACTACAGCGACGAGGCCGGCGGCGTCGAGTTGGACGTCAAGGGAAAGAATCAGCGCTTGACGGCTAACGGCCGCATGCAGCGCGCCAGCCGCTCGGTCTCCTCCGAAGAAAACAACAGCAGCTTGGTGGATGTGACTCATTACTTCACGCCCAACCGCGATTTTCGCATCGACACTCGGGCCAACGTCTACGCCACAGAGCGGGAATTCCAGGTGCCCAGTTCCAATACCCAGAGCGGCACAGGAACGACGGATATCAGCCAGGCGTCGAGTTTCATCTTCTTCCGGCCCGACAACAGCCGCTGGAGTTTGAGCGGCGGCGTGCGCCTCTTTGATATGAGCGGAGAGAATGACGGGCTGAAGAACGACTCGCAGAACCTCAGCCTCACCGGCGGCGGCTTTTATCAATACAACAAACGGTTGCGTTTCGACGGCAGCGCCGCCTATTCAACCATTGACAGCAACAACATCGAATCGGACGTTACCCGCCAGCATGCGGGCGTGCTGTATCAATCCGACCTGATTCTGTGGCGCGGCTTTACCTATAACTGGTTTGGCACCGGCACCGTGGACAACGTGGACGACAGCAACACGGATGCTTTTCAGACCTATGCCGGCGGCGCATCCCATACCATTGCCCGGTCCTGGGCCCAGGAAAGCGGTCATATTTACCGCATCAGCGGCAGCCAATCACTGACCGAAAGTTACTTCACGGAGTTCGAGGATCAGCAAACGCGGTTGGATCACACGGTGTCGGCGGGGTGGAGTCGCAATGTCGGCGGGGCAGCGTCCTATGTCCGGTTGACGATTTCCGACCGCCGCGGGTTCGGCTGGGACGAAGGTGACCAGCAGTTCTACAATTTTCAGGCAAACCGAACCCAGCAGATCACTCGTCGCAGTTCCTTAACGGGAAATTTAACGGTTCAGCATGTCGAGCAAGACTTTACAAGAGTTAAACAAGATTCGAGCGTGACGACGACGACGGGCCGCATCGATTATCGCGATAGCGCAATTTTCGGGATCCCGAAATTAGGGTTTATGTCTAGCGTACTCGGGTCGATAGCTTCGGATGAGCAGGGACTCGATCGGGTCGAGTGGGAAAACCGACTTGACTACCAGATCGGACAGCTGACTTCGAACCTCTCGGTTCGGTATATTGATTACGAAGATCTCGATTACTGGTTGACATTTTTCCGAATCGAACGTCACTTTTAGAATTTATTGTGGATGGAATCTGGCATACTATGGGACGGCAACGCGCCTGGAGGGGTGCGGGAACGTCAAGGCGTATGTCGATTCTGCGTTCTTGATGTAGTTGCCATTTGTTTGTAAATAACGAGGAGAAGGTGGGAGATATGAAAGGCATAGCCCGACACATACGCTTAGGGAGGGTCGCGGCATTTGGTCTTGCGGCGTTTTTCGCTGCAGCCATGTTGTCTGGACCAGCGAAAGCGGAATATGCGGACGTTGTGATTAACAATTATGCTGATGCGGCCGGTATGCGCCCCGCGGTATTTCCGCATTGGTTTCACCGTATTCGCTTCCGTTGCAAGGTTTGCCACGCGGACCTTGGGTTCAAGTTCAAAGCCGGTGGAAATCAAATCACCATGGCGAAAATCATCGAAGGCCAGTTTTGCGGCGCCTGCCATAACGGCGAGGTCGCGTGGTCGGTCGAAAACTGCGATATGTGCCACTCGGGTATTCCTGGCACGCCAACCCACTTTCACGGCAGCACAGTACAGCGCCTAGTTGCCCCGCCCTACAAAGGGCTGGACGCGACGAAGCAAGTGAAATAAGGGGAGGAGCAGACCATGGTACGTAAATCGATTTCTAGTTACGCCTTAGGCGCTCTTCTGCTTGCATTCGGCTCTTCGGCGGCCATTGCCTCCGACGAGGGGAGTGTGTTTCAGTCTGAGGGCAGTTGGATGGTGGCCGATGTTTCCACGGCCAATACATTCAACCGAAACCTCAAAAAGGACAAGGATCCGAACGCGCCACCGCCGGAAGACGGCATCCACGACGCGGAGAATCCGGGTACGCACATCCTTCAGGCGCCGAAAGAGTCTTATGTTGGTTTGCCGACAACCGAGTTCGGCAATCATGTCGACTGGGTTAAGGCGCTGGACGATGGTTTGTTGAACCCGCGCTGGGAACGCTTGGACCCGACCGCGGAACCGTTCGTTCTTGACCTCGACATCGTTCGCCCGGTGAAAGCATCGGTTCCGGATGTTGTCTTCCCGCACCGTCAGCATACGCTGTGGCTGGAGTGTTCGAACTGCCACCCTGCGATTTTCGTACCGCAGAAGGGCGCGAATCAGATCAGCATGTCGGCGATCCTGCTGGGACAAAAGTGCGGTGTTTGCCACGGCAAGGTCTCTTTCCCGATCACGACAAAATCCTGTCGTAAATGCCACTCTAAGCCGAAGCCTGCGGACTGGAAACCGCCGTTGAGCGAGGCGACGTTAAAGAATCCGTGGAAATAAGCGATAGAGTTAGCAGTCTTTGGGATTACCGCGGCCTCCGGGCCGCGGTGTCCGCTTAGGGATCGCTTGAGTGGTTCGCGGATTTGGCGAATCGGCCGCGTTGCAGAACAGCCAGGGCAAACCAGCCGATGTCGCAGGTTGGCAGAGCATTGTCTCTGCCCATTATCAGTATGCCCTTATCTAAGCGCCAAACGGTCCGATTCCTAAATCACTGGTTTCCACGGGCGACGTTGCGTTGTTCGTCATTTGGGGCGTTTTGTGGCGGAAACGGCGCCGACAACTGTTGAGGGCGAGTCATGAAGGTACGCGTGATACACGGTAGTGGTTGCTTCAAGCTTGCGAGCACGTTGTGCGTTGTCGCATTGGCGGCAGGGTGCGCGAGTGCGCCGCCCGAGCCTACCGCCGCTCCCTCTCCAGCGAAACAAGAAAGCCCGGCGGTGCAGCCGGCGCCGGCGGCAGCCGCAAAGCAACCCGAACCTGAAGCGCCGATCGTTACCCCCGCGCCAAAGGCCGAACCGGTGAAACCGGTTGCCGATGCCGCGCCGATGGGTGAACCGGAAGCAGCGCCCGCTAAAAAGCCGGAGACCGCGCCCGCCCCTCCGCCAGTGACGGCGGCAAAACCGACGGCACCCGCGAAAGCCGACACACCTGCTCCGAAGAAGTCGTCTTCCCCCAATACGTTCCTTGTGACGTCCGCGCCCAAGGATAAATCCCACCCCTTTTTCGGTCAGGGCAGCGAGCATGGATTCTATGTTGACGGTGTGGCGGGCAAGGACGTCGTTGTGACCCGTGGCGAGACATACACATTCGATGTTGAAACAGGCGTCCAACACGATTTTTATCTATCGACCACCCCGGCCGGATGGGGCGCCGCGACCTATACCGACGGTGTGACTGGCCAATTCACCTATCAGGGTTTGGTCGGCTTCAAACCCACCGCGACCACGCCGGATGTGCTGTATTACGGCTGCCGCAACCACAAATTCATGGGTGGTGCGATCTACGTGGTCAACAAGGGTGAAAAGCCGAAGATCAAGCAGCATTCGGTCGGCGACACGTCCGGCCCCGCGTTCAAGGTAACTGCGCAGCAAGTGAAGCAGAAGATGGCCTACGGCCAGATGTTGCTCGGTTCCGATTCCGTCAAGAAGGTCGGCGCTAGCGACAACGCGGAAGCCAAGGGGCTGGTCACCGAGGCAACCAACCAATTCACAACCGCCAAGACTTTGCTGGATAAGGGTGACAATCCGCAGGCCATGGCTGCCGTTGACGAAGGCTTGCGGTTGCTCAATGCAGCCACTCGACTGACAGCGACCACGCTGGTGGAGAAGGACTATAAAGCCGACTACGAGGGACTTTCCAAGGAAGTGAAGGGTTACTACAAGTCGTATCAACGGAATGTAAAAAACCAGAGTTCGGACAAATTGACCGCCAAGTTCGACGATGCCAAATTCAACAAGCTGGTTGGCGACGCCGAGAACGCCGCGGCGCGCGGCGATTACAAAGCCGCGTCGGAAGGTATGCACAAGGCATCCGCCATGGTCACCGGGGCATTGTCGGTGGTGATGGAGTCGTCCACGGTGGTGTATGAGCAGGATTTTGCATCGCCGCAAGACGAGTATGAGTTCGAGCAGGCGCGCTACGAGAGCTATCATGAACTCATTCCGCTGGCCATCGAGCAGAGGCATCCGACCGCTCAGCAAGTCGAGATAATGAATGAGTTCGTCGCCAAGGCGGAGCGCATCGTCGGCGAAGGCAAGCCGTATGCCGAGCGTGGCGACTATGCCACCGCGATCCAAGCGTTGCAGGCCGCAACGGATAACTTGAAGCGCGCGCTGATGATTGCCGGCGTGCGGTAAATCGCACCGCCCCACGGAGCGGCAGCCGCTCCGTGGGCGCAGGCAGTCACTTACAAAAAGTGTAGATATTAATAAAACGACAATGGATCTTCCCGCCGCGCTGCGGGTCACACTTGAAGTAACCTTTCTAGCACGTCGCAAATTGTAGTAAATTGACACCTCACGAGGGGTGAAGCGCCGACGATTCAGTCGCCGGGTTTCGGGGGGTAAAAAAAACATGAACATCGAACGACGCGGAGCGTGGTTCCGGTTGCCGCGCTCCGTCATGGGCCGGCTGCTGGCGGTCGGGCTGCTCGCGATAGCATGGGCTTCCCCTGCGGTTGCGAACGAGGCCCTGTGGTCCCGCGGGCTCCATTTCCAGACCGAGGGTGATGTCGTGCCACTGGCGGAAGACGGCATTCACGATCCCACCAACCAGGCCGTGGTGAAAGTGTTGCAGGAGCCCGTAGAGGCGATGGCCGACTTTCCGCGCGATGATAAGGGCATCATCGATTGGGTCAAGGTCTTGGATCAGGGGATGATCAATCCGCGCAAGAGTCTTAAGGGCGATGAGGAAATGTTCCCGACGGACTTCGACATCGTGTTCACCAATACCGGTTCGATGCCGAACGTGCGCTTTCCCCACAAACCCCATACCGAGTGGCTGACCTGCGCCAATTGTCATCCGGCGATATTTTTGCCGCAGAAGGGTGGCAACCCCATCACCATGTCGGCGATCATCGAAGGTAAATACTGCGGCGTGTGCCACGGTAAAGTCGCGTTTCCTCCAACAATGAATTGTGGACGATGCCATTCAGTTCCGCGACAAAGTCCCGGGCTGCGTTAACCGCGGGACTGTGTGTGTGCGTCGTGCTGGCGCTGTCCGGTTGCGCCAGCATTCAGCAGACCGCAAAAAAAATCTGGCCCTGGGACAAAGAGGAAGATCAAACGTCCCTTGAGGTCGCCAGCGACGAAACCCGTCTCGGCGAGGAACTCGTCGTGCCGGAGCTGGAGCCCCTGCCGGTCTTGCCAGAGACATCCGAAATGTTGGTGTACTGGGAGACCATACGCGGTGGTTTCAGCGGTCCCGATTCCCGAGCTATGAGCGTCGCCGACATGATTACCGGCGGCGACTACATCGAACTGATCAATCCCATCGCGATATCCGTTCGAGAGCAGTATCTCTATATCGTCGACGAGGGACTGGGCTTGGTGTTGCGCTACGACAAGACCACCGCCCGCATGGATCGCATCGTCGAGTTGCACGGCGTCACCGCGGGTGAACCCGCGGATATCTATGTCGCCAAGGACTTCTCCTTTTATGTCGCCGACACCTTTGGATCCCGGGTGCTTCATTTCAGTCCCAAGGGCAGGCTGCTACGCACTTTTCAGAACAAGCTCAATCTTGCGCGCCCGGTGGCTATCGCCCAAGATTCGGCCACGGGCAATATCTTGGTGGCCGATGCCCATTTTGATCATGTCCTGGTGTTCACAGAGCCGGGTGAACTGATCGGCGCGGTCGGCGGCCGTGGACAAGAGCCGGGCCAGTTTTTGAACATCACGACAATGGCGGTCGGGCCGGATGGTTTTTATGTTGGCGCCCGGGTGGGGCAGCATGTTCAGGTGTTGTCCGGCAACGGCGATTATCTGTATTCGCTCGATCAAATGGGTGTCGTGTTTCCCTTTGCCATGGCGGTGGACGAGAACTTTCATGTGTTCTTGGGCGACTACATCGACAACTCGATCAAGGTCTACACGCGCGGCAAGTTTCTATCCAGTATTGGCCGTACCGGGGTCGGACCCGGGCAATTCAAGCGAATCACGGATTTGTGGGTTGGCGGCGAGTTTTTATATGTCGCCGATAGTCTGAACGGGCGCATTCAAGTGTTGCGTGTGGTCGAGCCCGCGCCGCTCCTGCCGGTTTCGGCCCAGCAAGAACAGCCGACGCAATGACACTGACGAGGGTGGCGTCCGCCCGCCTTTGGGCATTGGTTTGTTTCGGTGCCGTCCTGACGGGTTGCGCGACCACTAAACCCAATTTTGTTTATGAAGCTTCGCCTGCCAGCCTGGTTTGGCCCCAGCCGCCCGAGACGCCGCGGTTTCGCTATGTGGGGCAATTGACCGGCGAGGATAATTTCCCTGTCGATCGAATGTCCGAATCCGCTCCGGTTCGGTTCTTGAAATGGGTGGCCGGTGTCTTCACGGGGCCGCGCCAGCCGCGCATTCTCCAGCGGCCGCAGGGTGTGGTGGTCGACCAAGACGGTCGTGTCATCGTCACCGACGTCAGCAAGCAAGCCGTTTGCGTGTTCGATCCAGTGGCCGGCCAATTCCGCGAATTCGAGTTCGCGGCCGAGTTCTTGCGCTTTCTGACGCCCATTGCCGTGGCAGTCGGCGAGCAAGGGGAGCTGTTGGTGACCGACTCGAGCCACGGCGAAGTGTTTCGCTTGGATCGCGACGGTGAGCCCAAGGGGCGCTTTGGCAAAGATCATTTAACCCATCCCACCGGCATTGCTCGCGATCCGGCCACCGGACGATTGTACGTTTCCGACACCCGCGAACACGCCATCAAGATTTTCGAGGCGGACGGGCGATTTGTCGCGCAGTTCGGCGAGCACGGCGAGACCCCGGGGAAATTGAATTCGCCCACCCATTTGAGTTTTACGGGCGGTCAACTGTTCGTCGCCGATACGCTTAACTCGCGCATACAGATTTTTGGGCCGGCGGGCAAGTTCGTGTCGACCTTCGGCGAACGCGGCATATTCGTCGGCAACTTGCCCCGACCCAAGGGCGTGGCAGCCGCCGAAAACGGCCTGATTTACGTGGTAGAATCCTATTACGATCATTTGTTAGTATTCAATTCCAAAGGAGAATTTCTGCTGCCCATTGGTGGTGAAGGGCCGGCGCCGGGTCAGTTTTATTTGCCGGCGGGCGTGTGGGTCGATTCACGCAACTGGGTGTACATCGCAGATATGTTCAACGGCCGCGTGGTCGTTTTGGAGTTTTTGGGGCAAGGGGGAGAGGCATGACAGCGCTGCGCAAGCGGGTCATGGTTGCGTTGATGTTGTGGCTGGGCGGCGCGGTGGGTTCCTCCGCGTTGGCTGAGCGCATTTCCGATATTCGCAACACCAAGCATAATTTTTCGGCGACCATCATTCCCGATCTGCCCGGTACGGCGCAGCGCGACGCGCACGCCACCAGCGAGTCGCAGATTTGCGCATTTTGTCACACGCCCCACGGCGGCACGTTGGAGCCGAAGGCGCCGATTTGGAATCGCACACTCTCCAACGCCACTTATACGACATATGACTCGGGATCGCTCGACGCCGTTGACTTGGGTCAGCCGGGCGGTAAATCGAAACTGTGTTTGTCCTGTCATGACGGCACGCTGGCCTTGGGTTCGGTGAATGTGCTCAATCGCGTCGAAAATCCAACGGTCGATTTCACCGGGCCTGGCATCGGCGCGGATGACACCATTCCCGCGGGTTTGGGCGCTAATACCGGATACACGCGTCGTTTAGGTGTTGATCTGAGCAACGATCACCCCATTTCATTCACTTTCGATTCCGCTCAAGCGGAGCGGGACGGCGAGTTGTACGATCCGAATGCAGTGAGCCACCTGGGCGTGCGTGCGCGCGGCGTCGACCGACCGTTGTTGCCGCTTGAGGACAACAAAGTGGAATGCATTTCATGTCACGATCCACACATTCGCGACACCTCCGGTGAGAACATCAAGTTTTTGCGCGTGAACCGCTTCCAGCAAGGACCGCCGGTAGACAAACAGTTCAGCGCCGAGAACGACATCATTTGCTTGGGATGTCATGACAAAGCCGGCTGGGTGGGTTCGGCCCACGCCAACCCCAACGTCGCAACCTACACCTACACTAGCGCTGCGGCGAATCTGCGCGAGTTTCCTCAGGGCACCCAGGTCTGGCAGGCCGCGTGCTTGAATTGCCACGATCCTCACACGGTGCAGGGTTCGCGGCGCATCCTGCGCGAAGGCGTGGACGGCAGCACAGCGCAAACCGCAGAGGGCGCGTTCTATAAACTGGGAGGCGATCCCGCTATTGAAGAAACGTGCTATGCCTGTCACTCCGCCGATGGCGATGTGCTGCAGGGTCAGGCGACGCGGCCTGGTTTCGGCGTTCCCGATATCAAGACGGACTTCACGACCGTGGGCAACCGGCACATGCCCATCACCAATGACGAACAACTCGTCGGCCCTCAGATTCACGACATCGGCAGTCTCGACATTCATCAAGGCGGCAAGGACTTCGTCGAGTCGCCGGCCAACATGGGCAAGGCCAGCGCCGTCAACAAGAGCGGTACCCAGGGCACGATTGTCAATCGTCACGTCGAGTGCACCGATTGCCACAACCCACACCGGGTATCGCGCAATCGGCTGTTCTGGCAGGACAACACCGTTCCCGACGCCGAGGAAGGCACCCATCCCCATTCTTCCGCCGATATTCTGGCCAACAATCCAGAAGGCACTCACACCAACATTGCTTCCGGCGTGCTGCGCGGAATTTTCGGCGTGCAACCGGTGGCGTGGGAATCAACCGAGTTTGGC
This sequence comes from Pseudomonadota bacterium, assembly GCA_021821045.1. Taxonomy (GTDB): domain Bacteria; phylum Pseudomonadota; class Gammaproteobacteria; order JAADHS01; family JAADHS01; genus JAKACW01. The sequence goes on along the minus strand of JAKACW010000008.1, from coordinate 43,404 downwards.
GCCAATCCGACGGTGTTCGAGGTCAAGCGCGGCGATCCGGGAACGGCGGGCAGCACTGCCGTGACCGCGTCCCACGTTACCCGCGAGTACCAAGTCTGCATGAAGTGTCACTCCAACTACGGCTACGACACGCCGCCGCCGCTGGGCGGAACGTCGGGACAAACGCTGCCGGGCATTACCGGTGTCACCGCCTCTGGCGGCGAAGTGATGACGTACTACACCAACCAAGGCATGGAGTTCCAATCGCCGGCGGATCATAAAGGCGAGGGAACGTCGCCCACACCCAGCGGCGCGTTCCGCGGTTTGCCCGACGGTCAAAGCTACACTGTGGACTTCCAAGCTAACAACCATCGTTCTTGGCATCCGGTCATGGAAACGACCGGCCGTACCGAATCGGTGCGCGGCATTTCGAGCCCGAATGTTTGGTTGACGCCGTTCAATATGGGCGTGGGCATCCAAACCATGTACTGCACCGATTGCCATGGCAACGACACCGAGGCAGGGACGGCTGTGCCAACGGGCGGTGCGCAAGGCAATGTGTGGGGTCCGCACGGTTCGGAGAATGTGTTCTTGCTGAAAGGTCCGTGGAGCGATCAAACCGGATCCACCATCGTGACGCCGCGGGGCGGCGAAGACGCGAACGCGGGCGAGCACTTGTGCTTCAAGTGCCATGATTACAGTCAGTACGGTGAGATTTATCCTCCGGGTCCGTTGATCGGTGCGCTGCAAAGCGGATTCAAGCGCGTCCAGACGGGGTCTCCGGGATCGTGTATTGGTACGGCCGTCGAGACCAATGCGCACGTTGCCCATGCGCAGTATCTTGGCAACACGCCCGGCTTGGCGCCGCTGCGCTGCACGTATTGTCATATCGCCGTGCCCCATGGCTGGAAGAACAAAGTGTTCCTGGCCAATTTGAACGACGTCGGTGCCGAAGGTGGTTTGCCCGCTGGCACCCAGGTGCGCAACCAGACGGTCAGCCGCTATTACAAGTATCCTTACTACAACGGTGCGACGGTAAAGGTGAAGAATTTCGCCCGTAGCGGCGAGTGGATGGCCGCGAACTGCGGATCGGCGGGTGCGCCGGGCAATGCGGCGGTCGGCGCCACTTGGATGCAGGCCTCCAACGAGGCGTGTACCAATCCGCCGTAGGGATTGGAGGCGCTCACAATCGCGGTTGGAAATCGCTCCTACACCACGCTAGTTCGGCTTTTTATGTGTGGGAGCGAATCGTTCCGCGGTTGAATCGGCGAAGAATCGCGGTAGGAAATCGCTCCCACAAGGTAAGTCTTGAGGTCGGATTAACCCGATTTTTGTATGAACACTTTTGTCAAATCGATTAAGTCTCTCGGCTCGCCCAAGACAGCCATCATTGGCATGGTTGCGCTGGGCGTCGGTTCGGTGATGAGCTACGGCAATCCGGAATCGGTCTCGGCTTGGTACCTCGCCGGGCCGCTGGCCTTTCTTGCGGTGAGCCTGCTGGTGGCCATCACCACCAACTCGCGGATTTACCGCCGAGGCGGCTTGTTGGTGTTCCATGTGGGCTTGCTGTCCATAGCCGTTCTCGCCGCCGTTGGACGACTGACGTTCTTCGAGGCCCATGTCGAGATGCTGGAGGGCAACGTGTTCGGCGTGGAGGATACTCTCAACGTTAAGAAGGGGCCGCTGCACTCAGACGATCTGCATCACATCGAATTCGTGCAAGGACGTTACACCGTGGAGTATCACCCGGGAATGGTACGCGGCTTGACCCACAGCTATGTGCGCGTGAAAGGTGACGACGGTTCTTGGCAAGACAAAGTCGTCGGCGACGATCGCCCCCTCGTCATCGACGGCTATCGTTTCTATACGTCATTCAACAAGGGGTTCGCGCCGGTGCTGACCTGGAAGGGCATCGATGGTTCGAGCATGCAGGGCGCCGTGCATATGCCGTCCTATCCCTTGTTCGAGCACAAACAAGAAAACGATTGGACGACGCCTACAGGGGAAACCGTGCGATTGTGGCTGCGCATGGATACCGGGCTCGATGAAAAAAATGCGTGGATACTTAACGAGAAGACGCCGGAGAGTACCTTGGTGGTGTTTGTTGGCGACAGCAGAATCGAACTGCGGCCCGGCGAAACGGCCGCCGTCGGCGGCGGCGATCTGACTTACGATCACTTGGCGACCTGGATGGGCTATAAGATTTTTTATGACCCCACGCTGCATGCGCTGTTCGGCGCGTCCATGCTGAGCGTGCTTGGTTTGTTCATCCACTTTCGGCGCAAGTTTTCCCTGCAGCCGTTGCGCGCCGCCGATCCGGTCGGCGGACGAGTGCCGGTTGCGGACGATCCCCGTCCGACGACGGGAAGGGTGGTCTGATGATGGACGGTCACGCGACAGAATTGCCGTGGTTGTGGGCGGGACTGGCCGCGTATGCGCTGGCGACCTTCGCGGCGTTTCGCAGCGTCCAGGTCGCCCATGCCCGCTCGGCAGGTGCTATGGCGGTGCGGGGGCAAGAAAATGCTGTCCTGACGCTGCTTGTCGTCGGCGTGGCATTGTTGACGATTTCGCTGGCCGAGCGCTGGATTCGCATCGGCCACGGACCTTTCGTAAATCTTTTTGAGCTGATCGTCAGTCAGTTGTTCAGCCTTGGGCTGGTTTACGTCGTTGCCTATTGGCGTTTCCCGGTGTTGCGCCCCACCTCGGTTGTCGTATTGCCGATACTTTGGGTGTTGGGCCTCTGGGTGCTCGTTCTCGAGCCGACCGCCGTGCCCAATCCGCCGACATACTTCAACAATTGGAAATGGGCTCATGTCGGCTTCGGCAAGTTTTTCCTGGCGTTTTGCCTGATCGGAACCGGTTTCGCCGGTATCGTCTTGTTGCGTCGAGTCAAGCGCCTTGCGCCGTATTTGCGGGTACTGCCGGACGACGATGTATTGGACAACCACGCGTGGCGCTTCATGCTGCTGGCTTTGGTGTTCGAAAGTCTGATGTTGATCGCTGGCGCGGTGTGGGCGCAGGATGCATGGGGACGCTACTGGGCTTGGGATCCCCTGGAGACGTCGGCGTTCATCAACTGGCTGGCTCTGGGGATGGCGTTGCACATTCGCTTCACTTATCGCGTCCCGACGCTGTGGAGTTCCGCCGCGATTGTCGGATTGTTCGTATTCGCATTTTTTACTTATTTCGGTTTTCCGTTTTACAGTGAAGCGGCGCACAAGGGCGTGGTGTGATGAATAGCGTACTGGCAATGGAGTCAAAACAAGAACGCTACGCGGGCGTGATCGGCCTTGGACTGTTGGTTGCCGCACTGGCCATGCTATTCGGTTTCGTCCAGCGTCCCGAGTTTGCGTTCAGCACCCCGAGCGCAACGGTGGCGGGAGTTCAGGCAATCGATCCCGCCCTCGACCCCCAAGGCCACGCCAAACAAGCGCGCATGAACCAGCTCAATACGCGGTTCGAGCAGGCCGTGGCGATGTTGCACGCCAAGCAGTACGAGTTTGCGGTGACGGCCCTGCACCGTGTGATCGAGCTTTCGCCAAACATGCCCGAAGCCCACGTCAACATGGGCTTTGCATTGTTGGGACTGAACAAATATAAGGCGGCCGGAGACTTTTTCGCCAATGCGATTCGACTCAATGCCTATCAAGGCAATGCCTATTGGGGCCTGGCCGTGGCGTTGGAGAAACTGGGCGACAAAGAGGCGGCCCTGGGTGCAATGCGCAGTTACATCCACCTCGCGCCGCCGGATGACCCCTACGTCAAAAAGGCGCGCTCGGCATTGTGGGAGTGGGGGGAGGAGCTAAAGCGCGGACCGTTGCCCAAGGCCGAAGCCCAATGGCTCGCCGAGCAAGGGCAGCGTTGGGAGGATCGTAATAGTTTAAATGCGGATTTTCCTTCGGCCACTCAACCTAATCACGATCTGATCGCGCCGTCGCCCTCGACGATTCGCTGACACGACGCGGGCCGATTCGCCCCCTCGCAGGCGGATTTGCTCGAATTTTACATTCGCCCCCTGTTTTCAGCCTCTTGCGGAGGATTCCCGCCGCCGTTAACCCAGTGTTGCACTTCCAACTTTTGTTCTGAAGGGGCGCCGTGAACTCCGCCACGAAACATCCGCACTCCAAGCCGACGGCGCTGGTGGTTGATGACGAGGATATCAATCGCCTGGTGCTTGCCGCCCTGCTCAAGCAGAACGGCTTCGTGGTGGCTGAAGCGGCCAATGGTGTCGAGGCCGTGGACAAATTCGAGGCGCTGGCGCCCGACATCGTCTTCATGGACGTCATGATGCCGCGGATGGACGGCTATGAGGCGACCCGCCGCATCAAGGCGCTTTGCGGGCGCCATTTCGTTCCCGTCATCGTACTCACCGCAATGGCCGACGAGGAAAGCTTGGCCCGCTGTCTGGAGGTTGGCGGTGACGACGTTCTGACTAAACCCTTCGATGAATTGATCTTGACCTCGAAGATCAATGCCATGATGCGGATTCGCAGCTTGCACGAGGAAGTAACGCGCTTATACGATCGGTCGCGGCGTGACGAAGAAATAGCGGAAGAGGTGTTTAGCGGCGTCGTGATGGCGGGAAACGTCGCGCTGAACAAGCTTCCCCATATCTTGAAGCCGGCCGGAACATTCTCTGGCGATGTGCTGTTGACAGCATATGGGCCCGGTCGTGACTTACACGTTTTGCTCGGCGATTTCACTGGCCACGGCCTCGCGGCGGCGCTCGGCGCCGTCCCGACCGCGCAGATCTTTCGGGACATGGTGGCGAAAGGCCACACGGGCGACGAAATTCTCGCGCGCATCAACACCCAACTCCATCAACTGCTGCCCTCCGGAATGTTCCTGACCGCCGGCTATGTGCAGCTCTCCTCGAATCTGCGCTATGCCCGGGTTTTCAACTTCGCCATGCCGGAGATTTACCACATTGCGGGATCGACGCGGGAAATCAAGCGCCGCATCGACTCCCAGTTCGCCCCCTTGGGAATCGATTCCCTCATCCCCATTGCGCAGATCGGCGAGACCGTAAAACTGGATTGGGGCGATTCATTGGTGATCTGCTCGGACGGCGTCTGGGAAGCGCGCGGCGCCGAGGGCGACGACTTCGGATCGGATCGCGTTGTCGATGCGATTACGCGCCGAGACAGCGGAATGTCTGCGGTCGATGCCGTCGCTCGGGAGTTGCAGGCGTTCTGCGCCGGCGTCGAACAGCGCGACGATATCAGTTTGGTGGAGATCCCGTGCAAGCCCGAGATCCTGCCCATTTGGGACAGCATCTTGTCCGGTCGCGACCCCAAAGAGTTGGGCGACCTGCTGGTGGACTCGAAAACGAGCGCCACTCACGATGCCGTCGAGTTGCAGGTCACGGTGCATGGCGCGCGTTTGGCGAAGGCGGATCCGGTGCCGCTGCTGTTGGGAAATATTCGCGAACTCGTCGGCGAGCAGGTGGATTACCAGGTGCTGTACACCATTCTGACGGAACTCTACGCGAACGCGGTCGATCATGGCGTGCTCGGCCTCAGCTCGGTCGACAAGGAATCGGAAGACGGATTCATAAACTACCTGAATCAACGCCAGGAGAAGCTCGCCGCGCTGGTTTCCGGATATGTGAGTATTCGTTTGCTGGTTAAAGCGTTCTTGTCCGGCGTGCGGGTAACCGTATCGGTGGAGGACAGCGGTCCTGGCTTCGACTACGCGAGCGATGCGACGGCGCGGTCGACTCCGGAGCACTCGGGACGCGGTATCGCCTTGGTCGCCGCCCTGTGCGAGTCGCTGCGCTACGAGCCGCCGGGCAATAAGGTCGAAGCCGTGTTTTACAGCAAGTTCTCACCCACCGAATGATTCGAACGTCTCTCTGATCAATTGACCGGCAGCGGCGTGACCAATGTGGGAGCGGAAGAGATTACCTAATGTTTCGCTCGAGACCGCGGTTCAAGCGCGTTGCGCGGATCCCAAGCATCGCTGCCGTTGGTCCGCGTCTGCTGGGTCGGATTGCTGCGCGCCCACGCTTCGATTCGTTGCAGTAGCTCGGTTTCGTTCCCCGCCTTTTCCGCGCCGAAGTAGTACGTTTGAACGTCGCGCACGATCGTTCGCAACTCTGCCTGCGGGCCGCGCTCTCGCTCAAGGGTCCGGATGCCTTCGTCAAGATTCTGGGAGTGCAGCAGGTTCGCCAAGCGGTCGAGCAGCGGTCGGGTCGATGGGCGTGGTGTGGGCTGTATCGGCGTGTTTTGCGATTCCACGCGCTGCAAACGCACCCACATCGCTAGCGCAGCCACGACCGTTGCCAACCACAGGCCACCAAACATCGCTGTCAATGCCGGCCAAAGCAGTCCTCCATTCTGGGTCGTTGTCGCGACGGGTGGGGCCGCCGCGTTGGTCGTTTGAGTGTCGGATTTGACTTCGACGTTGACGCCGCCGAGGGCCTGTTCGCGCTGTTCGACTGTTCCCGTTCGCGGGTTGAAGAAACGGAAGCGCAGCGGCGCTAGATCGATGGGGCCCGCCGTGGCGCCCACCACGGTCGCGGTGTAGGTCGCGCTGTGCTGGACTTCAGTCGGAGAGTCTTGCCGGGTAATTTCGGCTTGATCTTGGAACGGCGCGGCACCCGCCGATGTAGCGATTGCCAGTCGCTGCGGCAGCGCGCGACTGGAAACGGCGCCGCGTAGTCGAATTTGCCATGACGCGGCTTGGCCGAAGGCGAGCGTTGCGGAAGGCGCGGTTACTTCGGCGGTCACTTCGCCCACGGGCAGGCCCTGCGCGGCGGCCGGCAGGTCGCGCGGCGCGATCGTGGCGATATCATGGGGCAGGCGCCGTTTTTCGCCTTGACGCGTGACCACCCACACATCGGGGAAGTACAGGCGCAGCGGTTCGGTGCCTTTGGGAAAGAGCGCCCAGGCGCTGCGCAATACGTTGTACTGGATGCCCTCGACGCTTTCTTGGCGTTCGCTGTTGGGCAGGCGGTAGTGCTCCAGCAGTTCGAGGGCCGGCGGTTCGGTTTCAAGGTCGCCGCCCAGTTTGGCGCTCTCTAATTCGACGCGGTAGTACATATCCACATAGGCGATGACTTGCTGCTGCTCGTAAGGGGCATCCGGTGTGATGCCGGAGCGGGAGAACACCAAGGGCGCCGCGGCGTCGGCGGCGGCGCGCACTTCAATCTCTATGGGTGCGCTCGTGGTGTCGTCGATTTGGAAGGACGGGATGGTAAGTATGCCTTGCCGGCGCGGGAACAGTTCGACAATGAGTTCGGACGACGCGCGCCCCCGGTTGCGAAAGGCGTTGTAGCGGAAGCCGCCGTTGATTGATCCGACGTGGAAATCGGGGGTCAACAGGGTGAGGTCGACGTTGGGCGCGACGCCTTCGGCGCGCAGTCGGGTGTCGCTGTCGTACAAAGATAACGTCAGCGACAGATGTTCGGTGACGGCCAACTGGGCACGGTCGGTGGCGGCGACCAACCGCGCCGACCATGCCGGCGACGCGAGTGCTAGCAGCGCGATGGCGATCAATGCGCGATGGATCAGTCGGCCTACCATGGGCGCGTCTCGATTCGGGACAGCCCATCCAGGTAGTCATGGCGGGAAAACCGGCGCTGGAGCAGTGTCGCCACCGGAGCGTTCGGCGTTAGAGCAGTGTCTGTGCCGGGCGAAACAACACCGCTGATTGATTGCTTGGCGATAGGCGCGGCGCAAGGCGGTTGAGCGCAGTCCGTCCGGCCATCGTTGGTTTGCGGTTCACTCTCGCCGCTCGTCGGCATGTTCGCTTCGCCCGTGCTATCGGCGCGGGCCTGCTTTTCCAGTGTGAGTTGGTTGAGATTGATGCCGGCTCGAGAGTGCCCCGGCGCATAACGCAACGCGCTGCGATACGCGGCGACAGCATTGTCGATGTCGCCCAGTTGGGCCCACGCGTTGCCCTGGTTGAATGCGGCCCGCGCCCGTTGCTCATTCGATGCCGCCGCGGCTTCCGCTTGTTGAAACGCAGTCAAACTCGCTTGCCACTCGCCCAGTCGATAAGCCGCGGCGCCGTGACCCATGCGTCCCTCATAGCCGTCGACATCGGCGTAGTGATCCAGTGCCCGCGCGTAATCGCCTTGTTGCAGAGCTTGCCAGGCGAGCAATTCCGACCACGGCGCGGCGTGGGCCGGTTCGGCCGCGGTTAGAGCCAGAGCGATGGCGCCGGCACGCGTGACTCGGCGCGGCAGTCCGAACTGCGCCAGCATAAACAGCACCGCGCTTGCGGCCAACAGCGGCGGTGCAAGGGCAAGGTCGCTCTTGCGCGGCGTGACCACGGCTTGCCGTGCGGCGAGTTCGCTTAGCCATGCGTTTACTTGGCGCATGTCGCTGTCATCGGTCGCGGCGTCTTGGTAGAACCCGCCGCTCGCGAGGGCAAGATCGCGCAATGCGTCGCGGTTCAGGCGCGATATGACCGCCTGACCGCCCTCGAGCAGCGTTTGGCCGCTAGAGGTCATGACCGGCGCACCGCTGGTCGTGCCGATGCCGACGGCAATGATCGGGATGTTTGCCTGCAGCGGTGTCAGGGCAAGCGCAGGATCAACGTCGCCGTCGGAAAACACGACGATGGCTCGGCTGTGATTGGCGGACTCCGTCAACAGGCGCGCCGCGAGTTCCAGGGCGCGCGGTAAATTCGATCCCTTGCGCGCGACCATCTGCGGATCGAGGGCGTTGCCAAACTGGGTGATGGCCGCCGTGTCGACAGTCAACGGCAAGGCGACGTAAGCATTGGCGGAGAACGCGATCAAGCCGAAACGGGTCGCTGCGGCGTTTTGAGTGAGTTGTTCGATTTTCCATTGCGCGCGCTTGAGGCGCGTGGGAGCAACGTCGCTCAAGGCCATGGACGGAGAGATGTCGACGACCAGGGCAACGTCCCGCACCCGGCTGGCGGAGGGTGCCGAGTCCTCGCGGGACAATATCGGTGAACCCAGCGCGCACGCCGCGCACAGCCAAGCCACGGGAAAAAAATGGCGATGGCGATCGGTTGCCTGTGTAGCAACGAGCGAGCGGTTCACGGGGGCGGCAAACGACGACTTGGATCGGTGCATCGCGCGCAGAGCGTACAGCAAGCCCAGCACCAGCGCGGCGGCGATGCCGAGCCAGGGGGTTTGCCAGATGAGGTAAAGGCGCAGCTCTTCCATGCTGAATTACCCGCTACGGTCTCGTTCCGATGGCGTCGCGCCAGTGCTGCGCCGCGATGAACAGCAATCCAAAAACCAATGGCAGCCAATACAGTTCATTGCCCTGCTCGGGCAACTCCAAGGGTTCGTCGGTTTGCTCGATGCGATCGATTTCCCGGCTGATCTCGACAAGCGCATTGCTTGCGTCGCCGCGGAAATACTTGCCGTTGGTGCGCGCGGCAATCGTTTGCAGCCGTGCCTCGTCGAACGGGATGGCAACGAATTCCGGCGCGTTGACCGGGCCGCGGGAAACCGCCGATTGGCGATCGCCGCCGATTCCAACCGCATGCACGCGCACGCCCGTGGCAACAGCCTTCGCCAAGGCGCTGTCCGGATGGGTCTGTCCCCCTGTCGCTGCACCGTCGGTAAACAGTACAACAACCCGTTCGCGCTCGGGTTGCCGCTCGAAACGCGCGAGGGATAGCGCCAGCGCGTCGCCCAATGCGGTCTTGTCGCCCGCCATGCCGATTTCGACGCTATTGAGGAGTTGCGTCGCCAGCGCGTGGTCGTGAGTCAGCGGCACCAGCGTGTAGGCGTCGTCGGCGAAGACGATGATTCCGATGCGGTCGTTGGGGCGCAGGGCGATGAAGTCGCCGGCGACAGCGCGCACCGCCTCGAACCGAGTGACCGCCTTGCCGTCGCGCTGGAAATCTTCGGCGCGCATGGAGGCCGACATGTCCAGCGCGATGATGATGTCGCGGCCATTAATGTCGCGCACCTGGGCGGGATCGAACCAGCGCGGCCCGCTGAGTCCCAGGATAAGAATGGTGATGCCTGCCAAGCCGAGCCAAGGCTGGGGTATGTTGCGCGCCCGTGACAGTTCGGCGATCAGCAAGGTTCGAGGATGCAGCAGGGCTTGCTGCTGTGGTGGGTGGTAGCGTCGCAGCCACCAAACGATCCACGGCAGCGGCGCGGCCAGTATCCACATTGGCGCAGCCAGGTCCCACATCAGCGTTCTACCGTTGCAGCGATCGCCTGCTTTAGCCAGCTGCGCGCGTGGGCGAAGGAGTCATCGGGCAAAGTGGACGGCGCGTCCGGTGCGTAGCGGTTGGCGCTCAACTGACGAACGACCTGCGCCCACTCGCGCGGATTTTCAATGCCCGCGGGAGGAGAGGCGGGGTCGAGTTCGGTTACCTGAAAATGCGCGCGCAATAGCATGGCCAATCGATATGCGGTATCGCGCGGCGAACACTGGCCTGACTGCAGTCGGCTCCTCAGTCGATCCAGTTCGGCGACGGGCGATTGGGCCGCGTTTTGGTCGGCGTCCGCTGCCGGTGAAAGGCGGCGCACCAGCACAATCGCAGTAGCGGCAACAGCGATAACGAAGATAATCGCGACAACGATTTCTCCCGGTAAGCCGGGTGCCGCGGGAAGTTCGATGTCGGCGTGCAGGTCGAGCATGGCTGGCTAACGTGGCCCTTACAAATAGTGCGCGAGGGTGTCCAAGTGGTGGCCGTCGGCGGCCAAGTGCAGATGGGTGGCGCCGCAGCGTTCCCAACTGCGGCGCACCAGAGCATTGTGGCGCGCGACTGCGTCGTCGAACGCGTGGCGCAGCCGCTCGTCCGTGACGTCGACGGTAATTTGCGCGCCGCCCGCCGGATCTTGAAATCGCCAGCGGCCGCGCTCCGGCAGGCGATTTTCCGCCGCGTCAAAGATATGGACGGCAACAACGCTGCGCTGGCGGCTAAGTTCGCTGATCTTGTCTTCCATGGCGCCGTCCAGCCAGAGAAAGTCGGAAATCAGCACCAACGCCGCTTGTCGGGGCGCCCGTTGGTTCAGCGTTTCAAGTGCGCGCAGCGGGTCGTAGCCGGGTTGGGGCAGGCGCATCGGCGCGACGGCGCAGGCCACGAAGCGCAACACCGGATCCAGCCCCGTCAGGCGCGTGAATACATTTGAATGCTGTTCGACGACAATTGCGTTGACTTCGCCTTGGCGCAGGGCCGCGGAAAATGCCGTGAACACGGCCAGCCGGGACGCGGTCGCGGCTTTGCTTTGCGCACCCGAGCCGAAAGTCATGTACGGCCCGCGATCCAGCCAGATCCAGACATGTTTGGCTTTCTCGTCGTGAAATGTTTTGGTCATCGGGCGGCCGCTGCGTGCGGTGGCGCGCCAGTCCATGTGGCGCGGATCGTCGCCTGGCTGATAGGGCCGGGATTCTTCGACGTCCAGGCCCATGCCGCGGCGGCGTATCGGCAGCGGCCCTTCGCGCCGTATGTCCCGGCGGCGGTGCTGGCTGCGGTGGGATTTGGCGTGGGCCAGAAGCGCTGCCAGCTCGCGCGAACCCAGCAAAGCGTTCGACGGGAACGTATTCATGGCACGGGCACGACATCGAGCAGCCGGCTAATGATTGCGGCAGGGGTCAGACCCTCGGCGCGCGCGGCGAAATTCAATTGGACGCGGTGGGACAGCACGGCCGGCGCCACGAAGGCGATGTCGCCCGGCTCGACGAACTCGTGGCCGCGCAGAAACGCGCGGGCCCGCGCCGCTCGCGCCAAGCCGAGAGTTGCCCGCGGCGAGGCGCCGTAACTGAGCCAGTCGGCGCCGTCGATCCACTGTGCGAGATGACGCGTGCCTTGCACAATGGCGACGATGTATCGCGCCAGCATCTCGTCGAGGTAAATGGCATCCACGGCGGTGCGCGCCGCAAGCAGGTGCTCCTGCGTGACTGCCACCTTGGGCGCGGCGGGTCCCGGATTGCGCCAGCGTTGCTCCTCGCGATGCAGGATTTCCAATTCCTCGTCGGCGGAGGGATAGTCCAATTGAATTTTCAGCAGAAAGCGGTCCAGCTGGGCTTCCGGTAACGGATAAGTGCCTTCGCTGTCGACGGGGTTCTGCGTCGCGATCACCATGAATACGGGCGGCAGCTTGCGGGTGACGCTGCCGACAGTGACTTGGCCTTCCTGCATGGCCTCCAGCAGGGCGGATTGCACCTTGGGGGGCGCCCGATTGATTTCATCGGCGAGAATGATTTCATGAAAGATCGGGCCCGGCAAAAACTCGAACCGCGCCTGCTCGGGACGAAAAATATCCGTTCCCGTAATGTCGCCGGGAATCAGGTCGGGCGTGAATTGGATCCGTTGAAATCCGAGCGCAAGCCCTTCGGCCAGGGACGCCACGCTGCGGGTTTTGGCCAGCCCGGGCATGCCTTCAATCAAAACGTGCCCTTGGGCGAGCAGGGCGATCAAAAGCTGGTCGAGCAGCGCGTCCTGGCCGACAATGGCTCGCGCCAGATGCTCGCGTAATTGCGTAAACAGCTGGTTCATCGTTGTTATTTGTCCTCCCGAGGCCCGCCAATGGTACCATTGGCGGGCATTCTTTCACCCGGTTTTGCGCCGGAATGCTGTGTTGGCCGCCAACGCATCCGCCCAAGTCATAACATCGAAGAAATTGAGACTGGCGAGTCCATCAGGGAAATGAAGCTCGACGAGACCTTTAAACTACTGGCTTTGCCCGTATTGGGCGTGCTGTTGCTGGCGTGGATGCTGAGCCGATTCGGCGGCGATCCGAATGCCGGTAGCCGCTCAGCGCCTTTTGGCATCGAAGTCGACCCGTTCGGGATCGAGTTCATCAAAGTCGGCGGCGGCACTTTCGTGATGGGCGATTCCTCTGGGTCCGCGGCGAATTCAGAGGAACTGCCGGCAACCACCGTGGCGATCGGCGAGTTCTGGCTGGGCCGCTTCGAGGTCACTCAGGCCCAGTGGTTCCGGGTGATGGGCACCAATCCGTCGCAGTACAAAGATCCCCGGCGACCGGTGGACTCGGTGACCTGGTATGACGTGCAGGATTTCATTAAACGACTGAACGAGCGCGTTAAAGACCGAGTGTATCGACTGCCGTCCGAAGCGGAATGGGAATATGCGGCCAGGGCCGGCACAGCAACGCGCTACTTTTTCGGCGACGATCAGGGCGCGTTGCCGCGTCACGGCTGGGTCGACCAGGCTGGCAACGTGGGAACACGGCCGGTGGGGCTCCACGACGCCAATCCGTGGGGATTTTTCGACCTGTACGGCAACGTATGGGAGTGGACCGCCGACTGTTGGCACGATGACTACGCCGGGCGACCGCGGGATGCCCGGCCTTGGGTCGACGAGCGCCAGGAATGCCGCCGCCGCGTGATGCGGGGCGGCGGCTGGAACACTCCGCCCGATCTCGCCCGCTCAGCATCCCGTGGCAGCTACCCTGCTGATTTAAACGACGTCGGCAGCGGATTTCGCTTGGCCCGCGGCGGCGTTAGGGATAAACAAGCTGCCCGCCCGCGGTAGGTTATACTTGGCCCTTTTTTCGAGTCGCGACAAATGTTAAGTGTTCAAGCGCTTGCCTGCGAGCGGGGCGACAAAAAGTTGTTCGATAACCTGTCGTTCGAGGTGGAGGCGGGTCACGCGTTGCACGTCCACGGACCCAACGGCGCCGGCAAGACCACGCTGTTGCGGGCGCTGTGCGGGTTGGTCGCGCCGGCGGCGGGCCGGATCTGCTGGGATGGCGAAGATATCCATGACCTGCGGGAAGATTATTTCCGCAAAGTGAGCTATTTCGGACATCTCAATGCCCTGAAGGATGAGCTGACCGGCTTGGAGAATGTCGTCCTCGGGCTGGGTCTGGCCGGTCATGCGGTAGAGGAAGCCGCGGTGAGTGAAATGCTGGCGCGGCTCGGCGTCGAAATATGCCAGGATCTTCCCGTTAAAGTCTTGTCGCAAGGCCAGAAAAAACGGGTCGCACTGGCCCGCATCATGCTCGCCGGGACGCCCCTGTGGATTCTCGATGAGCCCTTTACCGCGCTGGATGTCCACGCGGTGGACGTGCTGAGCCGCATGATCGTGGAGCATGTAACCAACGGGGGCATGGCGGTTTTAACCACTCACCAAGATGTGGGTTTGGACCTGAGCCAGGTGCGACATATTCATTTAGGGAAGCGAGGCTAAAGGTGGGCGCGCTCCGCAGCATTTTGGTTCGGGATCTAACCATCGCGATGCGGCGCAAGGCGGATGTTCTAACCGTCTTGTTTTTCTTTATAATCGTCGTCAGCCTGTTTCCCTTAGGCATCGGTCCCGAAGCAGATACGCTGCGTACGATCGCTCCAGGAGTCATGTGGGTAGCCGCGCTTTTGGCTTCCATGCTGTCCCTCGGGCGGTTGTTTTATAACGATTACATGGACGGGACCTTGGAGCAGATGCTGATTGCTCCCCAGCCTCTTGGTCTGCTTGTAATGGGCAAGATCATCGCGCACTGGCTGTTGTCGGGTGTGCCCTTGGTGTTGATCACACCATTGCTGGGGCTGCAGTACGATTTGTCGGCAGACGCTTTGCTGGTGTTGGTGGCAGCGCTGCTGTTGGGCACGCCCATATTGAGTTTTTTGGGTGCAATTGGCGCGGCGTTGACCTTGGGCCTGCGCGGCGGCGGCGCGTTGGTGTCGTTGTTGGTGCTGCCCCTGTATATTCCGGTGCTGGTTTTTGGCGCCGGAGCCGTCGACGCGACGGTGTCGGGCTTAGGCGCCGAGGCCCATCTGGCTCTGCTTGGGGCCGGTCTGTTGCTGTCCCTGGTGTTGGCGCCGTGGGCAACTGCCGCGGCCCTGCGTATCGCCTTCGAATGATGCGTTTATGTAGTGAGAGTGTTTCGTATCGTTATGATGACGTCGAAAACGAGCAGTGATTCTCCCGCGCGGACCGTACCGGCCTGAGCGCGTCGATCAAATAATGAGAACAACGTCCCGTGTCTATCAACTGGTTTAAGTATTCATCCCCTGCAAGCTTCTACCCCCTTGCCGGCAGCATGATTCCTTGGTTCACCGCGGCGGCGGTGCTGTTCGGATTGGTGGGGCTGTACGTGAGCTTCTTCGTCGCGCCGCTGGCGGACTGGCAGCAGGGTCAGTCCTACAAAATCATGTTTATCCACGTGCCGGCGGCCTGGATGTCCATGTTTATTTACGTCGTCATGGCGTTTTGGGCCATCGTCGGCATGATTTTCAAGACCCGCTTGTCCTTCATGATGGGCAGTGCGTTGGCGCCGACGGGGGCGATCTTTGCGTTTCTTGGGTTGTGGACTGGCGCCCTGTGGGGGAAACCCACCTGGGGCACCTACTGGGTGTGGGACGCACGCTTGACCTCCCAGCTTATCCTCTTCTTTCTATATATTGGCTACATCGCGTTGGCCTCGGCTATCGAGGATCCACGGCGGGCGGATCGCGCCACGGGTTTGCTGGCCATCGTCGGCGTCGTCAATGTGCCGATCATTTACTTTTCCGTTAAGTGGTGGAGCACGCTTCATCAAGGCTCGAGCATTAACTTCAACCCGGCGGGCGCCGATCAACGCGCCTTGAGCATGACCGACAGCATGTTTGTCGCAATGCTTCTAATGACTTTTTGTTTTTGGTGTTACACGATTGCGGTTGCGTTGTATCGGGTTCGCTGCGAGATGGTGGAGCGCGAGAAAAACAACGATTGGGTGCAAGACTTAGTCAAAAGCGGGGATGCGTAAGCGGTGGCCGAATACTTCGACATGGGAAAATACGCCTTTTTCGTGTGGGGCTCCTACGGTATGGTCGCGGTTTGCCTTTTGGTTGAGGTGTTAATGTTGCGCCGCCGCCGCCGAACCATCCTGCATCAGCTTAGTCGAATGATAAGAATCAAAGAGAGGGAGTCGGCGTGAAACCGAGACAAAAAAGATTGGTGTTTGTGGCAGCGGGTGTGGTCGGTATCGGCATCGCCGCGACGTTAGTCCTGTTCGCCTTCCAACAAAACATGATGTTCTTCTTCAGTCCGTCGCAAGTGGCCGCCAAAGAGGCCCCGGTTGCCAAGGCCTTCCGTTTGGGTGGCATGGTGAAAGAGGGGTCGATGCAGCGCGTCGCCGACGGCTTAACCGTCGCCTTTACCGTCACCGACAATGCCGAGGAAGTCACGGTGATGTACACCGGCATTCTTCCCGACCTTTTCAAGGAAGGGCAGGGCGTGGTCGCACAAGGCAAGCTGGATGGCGCCGGCGTTTTCATCGCCGACGAAGTTCTGGCCAAGCATGACGAGACATATATGCCGCCGGAGGTCGCGAAAGCACTCGAACAAGGAAAAGCCGCCGCCGCGATGCAGAACGTGAATCAAACGACCGTCATTCCATAATCCGTAACTAGAACAACTCACGGGGGACCCAAGTATGGTGCCAGAAATAGGACATTTCGCGTTGATCATTGCGCTGTGCTTGGCCGTTGTACAGACCGTATTGCCGATCGCGGGCGCCGGACTGGGTAAGGCGTCGTGGATGGCCACGGCCCGTCCGGTGGCGCAAGGACAATTCGTGTTCGTCGCCTTGTCTTTCGCCTGTCTGACTTACGCCTTTCTGAATAATGACTACTCCGTTCTGTATGCCGTATCCCACTCCAACTCCCAGCTTCCCACGCTCTATAAAGTATCCGGCGTGTGGGGCGGCCATGAGGGCTCGCTGCTGTTGTGGGTGCTCATGCTGAATGTCTGGACGGTGGCCGTAGCCTGGTTTAGCCGGCATTTGGATCAAGCGACCGTGGCGCGGGTGATCGGCGTAATGGGTTTTGTCGCCATCGGATTCCATCTGTTCATGTTGCTGACCTCCAACCCGTTCGAGCGCATCCCCATGCAGCCGGATGGACGCGACCTGAATCCTCTGCTGCAAGATCCTGGCTTGGCGATTCATCCGCCGATGTTGTACATGGGCTATGTGGGTTTTTCGGTCGCCTTCGCGTTTGCCATCGCCGCGTTGTTGGGTGGCAAAGTTGATGCCGCGTGGGCGCGCTGGTCTCGCCCCTGGACGACGGCGGCGTGGGTTTTTCTTACCGCCGGCATCGCCTTGGGCAGTTGGTGGGCATATTACGAACTCGGCTGGGGCGGCTGGTGGTTCTGGGATCCGGTTGAAAATGCGTCGTTCATGCCGTGGTTGATCGGCACCGCGTTGATGCACTCCCTGGCGGTCACCGACAAGCGCGGCACATTCCGCAACTGGACAATTTTGCTGGCGTTGATGGCTTTTTCGCTGAGCTTGTTGGGAACCTTCCTTGTTCGTTCGGGTGTGCTCGTTTCGGTTCACGCGTTCGCCAACGATCCCGAGCGCGGCTCGTTCATCTTGGCGTTTCTGGCCATTGTGATCATCGTTTCGCTGGTGCTCTATGCCTGGCGCGCGCCCAAAGTGGGTTTCGGTGGGGATTTCGAATTGTTTTCCCGCGAAAGTTTGTTGCTCATGGGGAACGTCATGCTCACCGCAACGTGCGGTGCGGTATTGCTCGGCACCATCTACCCCATCGCCCACCAGTGGCTAACCGGCGCGAATCTGTCCGTCGGCAAGCCGTGGTTTGACATGTTTTTTGCGATTCTCATGGCGCCGGTGATTTTGATGATGGGTGTCGGTCCGCTGGTGCGATGGAAACAGGGCAATCCGTCGGAAATCGCACGTCGACTCGTGCCGGCGTTCGTCGCCGCCATTGTTGCGGCCTTGGTGCTGCCGTTCGTGATGGGCGGCTGGCGCTGGGTGGTGCCGGTCGGGTTGTTCCTCGCGTTCTGGATCTTCTCCTCCAGCCTTACCAACTTGGTGACTCGCCTCCAGTCCATGAGCGGCAATGACTCGCTGGGCGCAAAAATGCTCAAGCAGCCGCGCCACTACTGGGGTATGTTGCTGGCGCATTGCGGTGTCGGGATTTTCATTCTCGGCGTGACTTTCGTCGAAGGTTACGACCAAGAAAAAGACGTCCGAATGGATATCGGCGATACCTTGGTCATGAATGATTACGTGTTTCGCTTCGATGGCACGATCCGCGTACAGGGGCCGAACTATCGGGCCGATCAGGGCGCGATCACCGTCAGCAAAGACGGACAGCCTTTCGTGGTCTTGCGTCCGGAGAAGCGTATTTACAACGTTCAGCAAAATCCCATGACGGAAGCGGCCATCGAATCCGGGTTTTTCAGTCAGCTCTACGTGGCGCTGGGTGAACCGCTTGGGGGCAGCGCTTGGAGCGTGCGCGTGTACTACAAACCGTTCGTCACCTGGATTTGGAGCGGCTGCGCGATTATGGCGTTGGGCGGCATGTTGGCGATGAGCGATCGGCGCTATCGTGTGGCGCGGCGTGCCGCGCAGGAAACGGCTCATGGCGCGGCGCTGGAGGCGTCTCGCTGATGGTTCGGTATCTTGCGCCACTTATCATTTTTATCGCGCTGGCAGTTTTGTTGTACGTGGGGTTGGGCCAAAACCCGACGGTGGTGAGTTCGCCGCTGATCAACAAACCGGCCCCGGCATTCACGTTGCCCCAACTGCACGATCCCGAGGCGAGCTTCGGCCCGGAAAATATGCGGGGCCAAGTCTGGTTGTTCAACGTCTGGGCGTCTTGGTGCGTATCGTGCCGGGAGGAGCATCCGGTGCTCGTCAATCTTTCCCGTATGAAGGAAGTGCCGATCTACGGTTTGAATTACAAAGACGAACGGCAAGACGGCCTGCGTTGGCTCAAACAGTTTGGCGATCCTTATGTCCTCAGCGCTTTCGATCTGGACGGTCGCGTCGGTATCGATTTCGGCGTTTACGGCGTGCCGGAAACGTTCGTCATCGACAAAGAGGGCGTCATTCGACACAAAGTGATCGGTCCAGTGTCGCCCTCGCGGGTGCAGAACTGCCTTTTGCCGATGGTGAGGGCGCTGAAGCAGGACCAGCCCGTTGCGGAAGAGGTAGTGAAAGCATGCGCTTAATTGCATTGATGTCGACTGCTGTTTTTGCCGTGTCATGCGCGATCGCCGCGCAGGCCAAGGAAGCGCTGCCCATGGCGGCGGATCCCGACATCGAACACAAGACGATGGAAATTTCCAAAGAACTGCGTTGCCTGGTTTGCCAAAATCAAACCATTGCCGATTCTCATGCACCGTTGGCGCTGGACCTGCGGCGCGAGGTGAGGGAAATGGTGGCGGCCGGAAAGGACCAGGCCGAGATCGTCGAGTTCATGGAGGTTCGCTACGGCGATTTTGTGCGCTACATGCCGGCGTTCAAAGCCTCGACGGCGTTGCTTTGGATCGGCCCCTTTGTGCTCATGGCCGGTGCCCTGGCGTTATTGCTGTTCAATTTAGCGCGCCGTCGCCGCCGAGCGGTTGACGAGCGATCGCCTCTGTCACAAGAAGAACAACAGCGGGTCGCGGCCTTGCTCGCCGATTCCGCCTCATCGGAGAAACCTAATTCATGACAATTTTTTGGTTGGTTGCGATTTGCTTAGTCATCGCTGCCTTGTTGTTTATTGTTCCCCCGCTTTTGAAAGAGTCCGTCGCCGAGCCCGGCGTTGATCACACGGAGTTGAATATCGCGGTTTACAGGAACCAGTTGGCCGAGCTGGAACAGGATCGCGCCAACAAAGTTATCACCGAAGAGCATTACGAGCGCACGCGACACGAGATCGAGCGCCGATTGCTGCAAGACACCGCGGGCGCAAAGAGCAAGGCGGAAAAGTCCGGCGGGGCGCGGGCTACGGCGGTCGCGCTGTTGATTGCCGTTCCGGTTGCGTCAGTTGCTTTGTACAACCATTTGGGCAGTCCCAATGCGATCACCGGGCAGGGACCCATTGTCTCGCAAGCCGGCAGCGGCGACCACAAGGACACGGGTGCGCAAATCGAAGCGATGGTGGGACAGCTCGTCGCGCGTTTGGACTCCAACCCCGACGATTGGGAAGGTTGGCTGATGCTGGCGCGATCCTATCAGTTCATGCAAAAGAACGACGAAGCGTCCAAGGCGTTGGCTAAGATGCGCGGCCGGCTGATGGCTTTGTTGAGCCAGGATCCCAATGACATGCAAGCCAACCTGTTGTTGGCGACGGCTTACCGCATGGATAAAAAGCATGTCGAAGCCGCGGCGGCGTATAAAAAAGTGATGCCGATGATCGAGGCCAATCCGCAGATGGCCGGCGAAGGTTTCGCCGACTTGATGGCCGATTATGCCGACAGCTTGGCCCTGGCGAGCAATGGCATTCTCGAAGGCGAGCCTTTGCGGGTGATTCATAAAGCGCTCGAAGTGCAGCCGAATCATGTTCGCGCACTCTGGTTGCTCGGGACCCATGCCTATGAAGCGGGCGAGTTCGCCACCGCTTTGACGTATTGGCGGCGTATCGCGGCGATCGTTCCGCCGGATTCCGAGGAAGCACAGATCATGGCGGGCAACATTCAAGAAATCGAAGCCAAGATGCGCGCCGCCGGTCAGGCAGTGCCGGCATCGACGCAGATTGCTGTGACGGCGCAGCCCGAGGCTGCGAACGCTACGTTAGCGGGAACGGTGACCTTGAGCGCGCAACTGCAAGACAAAGTCGATCCTTCGGATACGGTATTCGTGTTTGCCCGCGCCGCGAGCGGGCCGCGCATGCCGCTGGCAATCATCAAGAAGCAGGCGAACGAGTTGCCGATTTCGTTCACTCTTGACTCATCCATGTCCATGGCGCCGGGAATGTCGCTGGCAACCGTCTCTGACGTCGTCGTCGGCGCGCGTGTTTCTAAGTCGGGCAACGCCATGCCGCAGAGCGGCGATCTGCAAGGCTTCAGTCAGACTGTGAAAGTCGGCGCGACGGGTCTCGATATCGTCATCGATGAAATGGTGCCGTAATTCGGGTGAGTGTGATTCGGCGCGAGTGCGCAGCGTTCTCGCCGCTTTGTTGATTGTCGGTATATCGAGCTTCCTTGGCGCATGTTCCGAGGTCGAGCCCCCCGCACTGGTGGGCAGCAAGATGCCTGCGCCACAGGGGCTGCAAACCCTTGCCGGCGCGCCGGCGCAAACGTTCGACGACGCGGGCCGCGTGGTTGTGCTCAACATTTGGGCGACGTGGTGCCCGCCCTGCCGTCGCGAACTGCCCAGTCTGGAAAAACTGCATGATGCACTAAACAACAGCCGCTTTGCCGTGGTGGGCTTATCCATCGACGATGACCCGCGCCAAGTCGGCGAGTATTTGGCGAACAAGGGCGTGAGTTATCCGAATTTGATCGATCGCGGCGGAGAGTGGGTAAAGCAACTGGGTTGGATTCAGACCTATCCGGCTACGGTGGTTGTCGGTCGCGACGGCACGATTCTGGCGGTGGTCTTGGGCGAGCGGACCTGGCACACGGCGCAGACCGTTGCGCTGCTCGAACAAGCGTGGCGGGACGGGCAGCCGATTTTGCTAGAATAGGCGCCGAAATTTGCCCGGCGAAAAGTCTGCTTAGTAGTGACGCGGTCACAGGTCGAGGCGGTATTCCTATGGGAGGGGATGGCATGGCGAGAACGAAAATTTGTTTTAGGACCCTGCTGGGCATGGCATTGTTTTTGAGTGCCGCGACCCACGCTGCGGATGTCGCTAACGGCGGCGCGTTGTATCAACGGCACTGCATCTCTTGCCACGGCGACACGGGTTTCGGTGTGATGCCGGGTGCGCCCGATTTCAGTCGCGGCGAAAAACTGTTTGCGCCCGACAGTGAACTGGCGCAGTCGATCCGCGACGGCGTGCGCGTCATGCCCGCGTTCGACGGCCTCTTGACCGAACAAGAAATCCTCGACGTCGTGGCGTTCTTGCGGACATTTCAGTGAGTCTTCACTCTCCAGCGCGGTTCGGCGCAGTCATTGCGGGCGCACTGCTTTTTGGGTGCAGCTCGCATAGCGATGACCCGGCCAGCGCAACGGCGCCCGTCGCGACACAGGAGAGTCCCTCGACCGATTCGCAGCATCGAGTCCTGGACGCCTTCAACGTCGGTCGCGATATATACGTGAGGTCGCTTGCTGTCGACGCTAAACGTGGGTCGCTGTGGGTAGGGACCTCGGGCGGCGTACTGGAAGTCGATCTTGCGACATCCAATCTCAAGAACACGTTTACCCGCGAGGCGGGTCTCGCCAATGAATATGTATTCGCCATCCATGTCGACAAACAGGGTGCCACGTGGTTCGGGACCAACGGCGGCGGCGTCACGCGATTTGTCGACAACCAGTGGCGCACCTACTTTCCCATGCACGGTCTTGCCGACTACTGGGTCTACTCCTTCGGCGAGCAGGCGGACGGAAATTTATGGATTGGCACCTGGGCGGGTGTAAACCGCCTTGCGCGGGGCAGTGCGTCCTTCGAGACCTATGTGAAGGAGCTGATCAACGAGTGGGTGTACGGAATCGACGTCGACAGAAGCGGCAATGTCTGGTTTGGCACGGAAGGCGGCGTATCGATGTTTGACGGCAAGGCATGGCAAAGCTGGACCCACGCCGACGGTCTGGGCGCGCCCAATCAGCGCAACCTTCCCGCCAGCGTGAATACCGGACTGGGCACGCGCTCGCGCCACGATTTGAACGTGTTGCGTGAGGGCGAGGAAACCTACAATCCGTCTTATGTATTCGCACTGCACGCGGCTGCCGACGGAACGGTTTGGGCCGGCACATGGGGCGGCGGCGTCAGTGTGTTCGATGGCAAAGGGTGGCGCAACCTGACAACCAAGGATGGCTTGGCAGGCGATATCGTTTATGCGGTCGCGCAGGATGATAAGGGTGTTTTCTGGTTCGGCACCAATCAGGGCTTGTCGCGCTACGACGGGCGCACCTGGTTCACCTACGCCAAGCGAGACGGGCTTCTGGATAATCACGTTTATGCGGTCGCGGCTGTCGGAGCGGACGTATGGGTAGGCACGCGATCGGGTGTGGCGCGCGTGGGTGTCGACGCGGAGACCCCGGGCGTGGGCAAGTGAGGATGACGAAATGAATGCGCGTTTAGTCGGTGTTGTGGTCATTGTCTGTGCGGTGGTCGCGGTATTGTTTTACGAGTTGGGCCAAGAAAGTTCCCGTCGTTCCCAGTCGCCCGAGGTCCAGACCGCAAGCACTGACGGCGAGCAACGGACCGCAGTGCCATCGTCCGCGTCATCGCCGGCTAAACACGCCATGGGCACAGGAGCATCGGCGGGTGCGACAGGTTTTCACGGTAGCGGCGGCATCGCCCACTTTGAGATCGGCAACCGCAACGTCAAAGCCCTTTTCGCCGAAGACGACATCGTGTGGTTGGGAACCTCCGGCGGTGTTATTCGCTACGAGTCGAAAACGGACCAATACAAAGTGTTTGACAATATGACTCCCGGCATTTTGTCCAATGGTATATTTCACGTCAGCAAACTTGATCATCAGCTCATTGTCGGCAGTTACGGCGGCGGCATGTCCGTGCTCGACACCGCGACGGGCGAGTGGCGCAACTACAACATACCCCACGGTTTGGCCGATCAATTCGTGTACGACGTCGAGCGCGCGCCCGACGGCGACGTGTGGATCGCGACGTGGTCGGGTGTAAATCGCGTGAAAGGCGGCAACTTTGCCGATCCGGCGAGTTGGGAAACATTCTCCGTCGAGAATACCCAAGGCGGATTGCCCAATCCCTGGGTTTACGGCGTCGAGGTCGGAAAAGACGGCGCGCTGTGGTTTGCCACCGAAGCGGGGCTGGCGCGGTTCGAAAACGGGAAGTGGACAAACTGGCAGCACAAGGACGGGCTCGGCGCACAGTTCGATCTTGTCAAAGACGCCATTCAGTTTACCAACGACCCCGCCAAGGCCTCCAAGCATCATGCGGAGCAAAAGCTCGCCCAAGGGCTGGAGGATGTGGATGTCGCGTTCAACCCCAACTACATCATTTCGTTGGCGGTCGATGAGGACGGCATTGTCTGGTGCGGCACCTGGGGCGGCGGCCTCGCACGTTTCGACGGTCAGAAATGGGAGAACTTCACCACTCTGGACGGCTTGCCGGGAAATCATATCTTCATGCTGCATCTCGACGGCGAGGGCGTGCTGTGGGCAGGCACCAGCAAGGGGTTGGCTCGCGTCGATCGCAAGGCGAAGCGCTTCAAGGTCTTTACGGTTAACGACGGCCTGTATGCCGACAATGTCTTTTCCATGGCCAAAGCGAAGGACGGCAGCCTTTGGGTCGGAAGTTTTGGCGGTGTCGCACGCCTGGCGAGGGATCTCTTCTCGGGCTGATCGCGACACTTGTCATGCGCTGTTGTGGTGCGGCGAAAAGGTGTATGGTCATGTGTGTGGCGAACAATTCCAATGACATGATGACTGCTCCGCGATCGCCAACCCGTCGGCCGCCAGGGCGCGCAAATGCGTAGCTTGGGAACGCGACTTGCGTTGGTCTTGGCCGGGGTGCTGTTTGCGCTCATGCTTCTGGCGGGGTTTTGGATTGAACGGCAGTTGACCCATGCCATTCATGACGAGGAAATCAGTCAAGCCGAAACCCATGCCAAGACGCTCTTGGCCAGTCTGCAAACGTTAATGCTCAACGGCCAGGGCACTCTTGCCCGCGAGTGGCTCGACCGCATGAAAGATGCGGAAGGCATCGCCGACATCCAGGTCTTGCGCACCACCGGCGAAGAAGCGTTTACGGATCTGGACACCGTTAACTCAGTGAACGAGTTTCTGAAGATGCCCCGGTTTTCCCGTGAGCCTGTTCGCGGTCGCGGTCAGGCGGTTAAAAACGGGACTGCTCTGTCCAAGGCTGCCGGCGGCATGATCGCGTTCGACACCGAGCAAGTCGATCAAATAACCGTATTCATGCCCATCGCCACCCAGACCGAGTGCATGGCCTGCCATGGCTACGATCCCTCCATGTTGCGCGGCATTCTGAAGCTATCGCTGTCCACCGAGGTGCGGGAACGCCGGATTTCGGAGATGCGCCACAGCTTGTGGGTTATCGCGTTCATCCTAGTGCTGGTGTTGTCCGCGGCGTTGTTGCTTACCTTGCGGGTCAACGTGCTCGCCCCGATCAACCTGCTGCGCGAGGCAATCAATCGCGTGGGGCAGGGCGATCGCGACGCCCGGCTGCCCGTGGAGTGGAAGGACGAGTTGGGCGAGCTGGCGCAGGGATTCAACCGCATGCAGCGCAGCCTGCACGCCACCGAAACCCGCATTCGCTCCGTGATGGATAACGTCATGGAGGCGATCATAATTATCGACGAGAAAGGGCGCATCGAATCAGTCAATCCGGCGGCGTTGGAAATCTTCGGTTACACGGCCCATGAACTGGTTGGGCAGAATGTGTCCATTTTGATGCCTGAGCCCTACAAGAGCATGCACGACCGCTATATCGAGAACTATCTGCGCACCGGCAAAGGCAACATTCTTGGGCGTCGAGCGACGGAGTTTGTCGGTTTGCGCAAGAGTGGCGAAACTTTTCCGCTCGAGCTCGGTTTGAGCGAGATGCGCACCGACGATCACCGGCACTTCATCGGCGTGGTGCGCGACATCACCGAGCGCAAGAAACAATCCGCCGCCATCGAGCACCAGGCCCTTCACGACGCGCTTACCGATTTGCCAAACCGATCATTGCTCGCGGATCGTCTGAAACAAACTGTCTTGCGGGCGCAGCGCAACAAGGAGCAGTTTGCTTTGCTGCTGATGGATCTGGATCACTTTAAAGAAATCAATGACACGTTAGGCCATCACTACGGCGATCTGATATTGCAGCAGGTGGCCAAGCGAATGCGTGAGGCGCTGCGGGAATCGGATACTGTGGCGCGTCTGGGCGGAGACGAGTTCGCCGTGCTGCTGAATACCTCCGACCGGGATCATGCCGTTCAAGTCGCCGAAAAATTGCTTAAGTCGCTGGATCGGCCGTTCATACTGGAGGGGCAGAGCTTGCACGTCGGCGGCAGCATCGGCATCGCGCTGTTCCCCGAACATGGCGAGGATGAGGTTACGCTGCTGCGTTTGGCGGATGTGGCGATGTACGTGGCCAAGCGGGCAACCCGCGGTTATGCGTTGTATGACCCGGCAAAGGACGAGCACAATCCCCGCACGCTTGCGCTTCTCGGCGACTTGCGCAACGCGATCGATCTCGACGAGCTTGTGCTGTTCTATCAGCCAAAAGTGGATCTGCGCACGGAGCGGGTTCATGCTGTCGAAGCGCTGGTGCGTTGGCGTCATCCCGAGCATGGGCTGATGCTGCCCGATGAGTTCATTCCACTCGCCGAGCAAACGGGATTAATCAAACCGCTCACGCTGTGGGTGCTCAAGGAAGCCTTGCGGCAACAGGTTCAATGGCGCCAGAGCGGGCTGGACCTGGAAATGTCGGTCAACATGTCCGTTCGTAATTTGCAGGACATGCAGTTTCCCGAGCGGGTCGCCAAGATTGTCGAAGCAATGGGGCGGGCGCCCGAGAAGTTGTTTATGGAGATCACCGAAACGGCGATCATGGCCGATCCGCGACGCGCGCACGAAGTTTTGGCGGATTTGAGCAACATGCTGGTGAGGCTGTCGATCGACGATTTCGGTACCGGTCATTCGTCGCTCGCATATTTGCGGCAACTGCCGGTCAAGGAGCTAAAAATCGACAAGTCCTTCGTGACGGCAATGGACAAGAACGACAACGACGCGGTTATCGTTCGCTCCATTGTCGATCTGGCCCACAATGTCGGCATGACGGTAATCGCCGAAGGGGTTGAAACGGAGGATACATACGAGCGGTTGAAGGAACTGGGCGCCGATGCGGTCCAGGGATTCTACGTCAGCGAGCCGTTGTCCGCTGACGATTTGACCGCCTGGCTCGAAAAATGCCGCTGGCCGGCCCGCGGCGCCGCTTAGGGTTGCACAACCGGCGTGTAGACGTCGACCTTTCGGAAAAACTGGTCGACGACATAGACCTTGCCTTGTTCATCCACGTCAATCCCGGACGGCAACATATAGTTCCCCGGTTTGCTGGATTGACCGCGTTGACCGACAAACAGCAACAGCTCGCCTTCGGTGGAAAAGATTTGAAAATTGCCGAAAGCGGTGTCGACGACATAGACGCGTCCTCCGTTGTCCACGGCGATGCCCTTGGGTCGGGCGAATTGTCCGGGATAACGTCCGAGTTTGCCCAGCTTTGACCGGAAGCGGCCGTCCGCATCATAGGTGACGACGCGAAAATTGCCGCCGTCGACGACATGGACGGCGCCGTCGGGACCGACCGCGATTTGCAGCGGAAGGTTGAATTGCTCATCCTGTTCGCCGCGGCTGCCGAGGGTGCGGAGGTGCTCCCCTGTCGAGAGGGCGAAAACATGCACGCCATGTTGGTCGCTTTCCACGCCGCCGGTGTCAACGACGTAAATGCGATCTCGGACCGCGTCGACGGCGACATCCGATGGGCGGTGGAACAAGCCTGTTCTTGTAATCGAGCGCAGGAACTGCCCGTCGGCATTATAGATTTGGATGCGCTTGGCGGATGCATCGATGACATAAATTTCGCCGCTGGGTCCGGCATCAATGCCGAGCGGTTTGCTCAACGCTCCCGGTTCTTCGAGCCCAAACTCGAAGTAACGGCCACCGGGGATATCAAAAACGACAACGCGGTTCTGCACGGAGTCCGTGACATACACGCGGCCTTGCCAGACCGCGACATCGAACGGCTTGACGAGCCCCTGGAATTCGGTGGATTCGCCGGTGGCAAACTTCTTCAATTTGTCCGCGGCCGTGGGAAGCTGCACATTGCTGCTGAATCGCAAGCTGCGTTCGAAACGGTAGCGAGGGTCCGCCGGCGGCGGGGGGTAGACGATATCCTGAACAGGTTCTTGCGGCGGCGTGGTGGTGCATGCGCCCAGGAGTAAGCCGCACGCCGCAAGTCCCACGCAAGCAATCGCGGACGTTGTTGGATAACGCCTAGTTTTGCGCATGTTGGTCGTTGTCAGTCCCGCCGAGGCGCGCCTGGCGCTTCTTTCCACGGGTTATTTGATATGGCACGTTTCGCAAAGCCGGTCAGAGGTCTCGCGCAACAGCAAGTTTATATCTGGGTTATGCACGTTGTGGCAGGTCGCGCATTCGACTTTGCCTTCGTAAAGCTTGACCCCGTTGTTGAAGCCGTAGGGACCGTCGGGCGGCCAAAAGTCCGGATCCTTGTGGGTCAAGCCGGCGTAGGTCATGGAGATGGGGTGATCGTTTTGCAGATCGGTGCCCAGGTGTTTGATTTCGATACTGTGCGCAGCCTGGCCGTTATGGCACTTGCCGCAGTTCATCAAGGTATCCGCGCCGTTGATTCGCAGGTGGAGGGCGGCGTCCTCGGCGCTGTTGAACGCGTCGGGCTTGAACACGGTCATGTCGACAGCCATGGTGCCGTCGTGGCACGACAGGCACAGCAGGCTAATGGGGCTGGGGGTTTTGACTTTGTTATCCAGCGTTCGGCTGTCGTACAGATCGTAGGTTGTGGAGGCGGGGATATAGCGATTCCAGCCCGGAATGCCACCTTTGTCACCGGTGTCGGCGCCCTCTTTCTCAGGCGGAATGTGGCAATAAACACAGGGTGAACCGTAGTCGGAAAATGCCACCCCCGACATGGCCACAACGCCTACTCGTCGATTGAGGCCGGTGAAATCATGCTTCGTGCCCAAAATCGTGCCCGCATCGGCGGCTAACACGAACAGGGCCACCATCGCGCCCAGGATTGTTTTTAACGTTGTCCGTAGCATCTTTGATCAGCAAATGCGCTGTATGGGGGCGAGCTTGCGCGCGATTCAATTCACATCGCGGACTTGACCGGTCCGGCGACGCTACCGTAGAAGCGGCTTGAAACGCGATTTTTCGCCCGCACCCATTCAATCGCGGATAAATCCGCTCCTGCAGGTAATCCTTCGTTCCGCCCCAGAGGTTTTCGCTTTCAATTCGTTAGTAAGCGGCCCCTTGGTTCTTTATAATTGTCCGTAATTCCCCGGCTCACCGGTTGTATTCTAAACCCAATAGGGTGAAAAACTCCAACTTGCCGGATGGGCGCGGCAGGCAGGTGAATTCGACCGTCCAGCGGCGGTCATACTGGTCGCGGCGGTACTTTTTGAGACGGACATTTGGCAGTTTGAATATGCGTGAAGCGATCAGCCTCTTGATAATTCCAGTCGTGTTGTTGTGGCTTTCAACGGCGGCGGCTGTCGCGGCAACGCCCGACGGCGCGGCGCTGTACAAGGAACACTGCGCCGTGTGTCATGGCGATCGTGGCGATGCCATGACCCGAGCGCGGCGCGGGTTGAATCCACCGCCGCGGGATTTCACCACGCCGGTTGCGCGAGCCGAGCTGGATAGGGCCCGCATGTTGGCGTCGGTGTCTAAGGGCCGGCCCGGCACGGCCATGATGGCGTTTGAGCCGCGCCTGTCGAGCGAGGAAATCGCGGCCGTTGTCGATTACATTCGAGACAACTTCATGATCAAGGAAGATGTCACCGTCGACGCGGCCATGCTGCGCCGGTCGCAAGGCCAGCAGTTGTATGTCAGCAATTGCGCCGTCTGTCACGGCGACGACGGCAACGGCGCGATGTGGACGATATCGAGTTTGAATCCGCCGCCCCGGGATTTCACTACCGCCCAGGCGATGAGCGAGTTGACTCGCGAGCGCATGCTGACGTCGGTGACCCATGGTCGACCCGGAACGGCGATGATGTCGTTCAGCGATCGACTGACCGCCGATGAAATCGAGATCGTCGTCGACTATGTTCGTGGGACGTTCTTAGGCAAGGCGATGACCGCAAATAGGGCGCCATCACACAGTCCGCATGCCGGCGCGGCAATGCCACCGCCTGCCGCTGCGGTGCCTGTCGACATGAACGCGGCAATGCCCAGCGGGCTCGTGGGTGATCCGTCGAAGGGCGAGGTGTTTTATCAATCCAACTGCTTCACCTGTCACGGGAAGAACGGAGACGGCCAAGGCCCTCGGGCGCAATTTAATCGTCCCGCACCCCGCAATTTTCTCGATCCGCGTTCGCGCGAGTCACTTAATCGTCCCGCATTGTTTTCGGCCATAACGAAAGGCAAGACGGGAACGGTGATGCCGGCATGGGGCAAGGTTCTGGAGCCCCAGCAGATCGCCGACGTGGCCGAATATGTGTTTCAGGCCTTCATCAGCGCCGACGCGAGTAAAAAAAAAGCCAATTGACTGAGCCGGCGTCGATTGACGCCACGCCGGATGCAATTCCTTCCACGGTGACCATTGCGGCCGGCTCCCAAGCCACAACGCCGTATGAACGCGGCCGCGATATTTACAATTACCGCTGCTATTTCTGCCACGGCTACAGCGGCGATGCCAAGACGGTGGCCAGCACGTATTTGTCTCCGCCGCCGCGCGCGTTTACCGCGACCGACCCGCAGCGTCTCAGCCGGGAGGCGATGGTTGAAGCCGTGACCAACGGCAAGACGGGTACGGCGATGATGGGATTTTCGTCTGTGTTGACGGCGGATGACATCGGCGCGGTGGTGGACTTCGTGCGTGCCGAATTCATGGGCGGAGAACGCAAAGCAACCCGTTACCACACCGCGGCCAATGGCTGGCCCAATCACGAGCGATACAGCGCCGCGTTTCCCTTTGTCGGCGGCGAACTGTCGTTGGATGTGGCGGTGGAATCGCTGACGCCCGCGCAGCGGGAGGGACGCAAGCTTTACATGTCGGCCTGCATAACCTGTCATGATCGCGCGCGGGATGCCAGCGCGGCGGACATCTGGAATCGGCGATCCATTTCCTTTCCGCGGGGGATGTACGATCACCGCGCCGCCGAAGTTGAAAATGAGGTTGATGCGGTGTCGGGCGCAACGCCCTATGCTCAGCATGACGTCGCGCCGGTTTCGCCCGCGGTAGCGCGCGCACGGGGCGAGCAGTTGTTTCTCGATAACTGCGCTTTTTGTCACGGCGCGGACGGGACGGGCAAAAACTGGATTGGCAGCTTTTTGCAGCCTCACCCGCGCGACTTTTCCAGTGAGGAATTCCGCGCGCGGATCACGCGCGACGGTTTGCTTGATGTCATCGCGCAGGGGCTTCCCGGCACGACCATGCCAGCCTGGCAAAACGTCCTGACTGCTGAGGAATTGGTGGCGGTGGCGGATTATGTCTGGGTTACTTGGATCGAACCACAATCAACAGTTCCGGATCGTTCGCAAGCAGCACCCGAGTCTATTCGTTAACGCAATTCCGCCGCCGTCAAATTCGCGGCATCGCGAAACCTGGTTTCGTTAAGTATGTTTTTAATTTATGTGCTAATAAATTGCGCGGTTATTCCGATTAATCTCATGACTTCCGTGCGACTTGGCACGGTATTGGAGCGGACTTCTCACGGTGTTGATCAGTGGCTAAACAGCAAGATGACCTGACAGCGGCGCTGCGATCAAGCGCTGCGCGATTAAACGAAGCTCAGCGGATCGCGCAGGTCGGATCATGGGAGCTCGATCACGAAACGGGGCGTTTGTTCTGGTCGGACGAAATGTATCGCATCTTCGAGCTGGATCAGCCGGCGATGTCTCCGTCTTATGAAATTTACATCAGCGTGGTCCATCCTCAAGACCGAGAACTGGTCAATCGGGCTCACACCGATTTGGTAACGAACAAAGCCCCGTATGCGATTACCCATCGCTTGCGGATGAACGACGGCCGCATCAAATACGTTCATGAGCGCGGCGACACACACTTCGATGTGGACGGTCGACCAATACGCGCCGCCGGGATCATTCAGGACGTTTCCGACCGATTCGAAGCGCAAGAGCGAATGCGGGCTTCCAATGAACTCCTGAGCACCGTATTCGAGAGTTCCCATACGCTGATCGCCTATCTTGATCGCGACATGAATTTCGTTCGCGTCAATCGCGCTTACGCGGCGGCCGATGGCAAATCTACCGAGTTTTTCGTCGGCAAGAACCACTTCGCTCTGTATCCCAACGAAGAGAACGAAGCGATTTTTCGCCGCGTCGCGGCCACAGGCGAAGCGCATTCGGCGATGGCGAAACCGTTTGAGTATGAGCACAATCTCGAGCGCGGTCTCTCCCACTGGGACTGGACGTTGGTGCCCGTAAAGGGCAAGGACGGCGCGGTAACGGGCCTGGTATTGTCCCTATTGGACGTTACCGACCGAATTAACACAATGTCGGCCTGGATGCACGCGAAGCAAGAACTCAAGACGCTCAATGATTCTCTTGAGCTCCGCATCGCCGAGCGCACCTCTGAGCTCATCGCCGCAAAGGAAGAGGCGGACCGCGCCAATCGTGCCAAGACTGAGTTTCTCTCCCGCATGAGTCACGAGTTGCGCACGCCTTTGAATGCAATACTGGGGTATGCGCAGGTGCTGCATTCGTCGGCGTTGGACGACGGCCCCCGCGATTTCGTTGCCGAGATGCTCAGCGCATCGGAGCACCTGTTGGGCGTCGTCGACAAGTTGCTCGATCTCGGGCGGATCGAGGGGGGGACGCCCGAGCAAACCCACACGCCCGCGTCCTCCAGCCGCAGCGTCGCGGCAGCATCGGTGCCAACGTCGAAGGTCGTTTATATCGAAGATAATGTCGCCAATCTTCGCTTAATGCAGCAGATTTTTGCCAGGCACCTGAAACAAGTAGAACTCTTGTCCGCCAGCGGGGCGATGGACGGTGTGCGGCTGGTGCGCGAGCATCACCCAAGTCTCGTGCTTATGGACATCAATCTGCCCGGTACAAACGGTTTCGAGGCTCTGGGTCAGCTGCAGGCGGACCCGCGCACGCGACATATTCCAGTGGTGGCGGTGTCCGCTGACGCAATGCCGCAGCAAGTTGAGCGTGGATTGCGGGCCGGTTTTCGAGGCTATGTCACAAAGCCGATCGTAATCAAAGAGTTGATCGGAACCATTGCAAACCATCTCGGTGCTTAACCACTAGTCGCCGACGTTGCCGGTCGCTCGCGACTGTTGCTCGCCGAATTTTCCCTCCAACATGACTTCAGCCGAGGTTCGCGGCACAATAGACGGCTCATTGGGTCGTGACGTCAAAATGGTGGGAACGAGTGATGACTATCAATAAACGCCTACGGGTGGGCATTGTCGGGGCGACGGGTTACACCGGCGTCGAGTTGTTGCGGTTATTGGTGCAGCACGGTGGGGTCGATATCGCCGTGATCACCTCCCGTTCCGAAGAAGGGATGCCCGTGGCGGAGATGTTTCCGTCCTTGCGCGGCCTGGTCGATCTGGCGTTCACGGTTCCCGATGAAGGCGTGTTGGGAGAATGCGACGTGGTTTTTTTTGCCACGCCCAACGGAACGGCCATGAACATGGCCCGGGGGCTGCTTGAGCGCGGTGCACGAATCATCGATTTGGCGGCGGACTTCCGTCTCAAATCGGCCGTGCTGTGGGAGAAGTGGTACGGCATGCCCCACGCGTGTCCCGAATTGCTCGAGGAGGCGGTGTACGGATTGCCCGAGGTTAATCGAGAACGGATTCGCGGCGCGAAGCTGCTTGCCAATCCGGGTTGCTATCCGACATCGGTTCAATTGGGGTTGCTACCGTTGATCGAATCGGGCTTGGCCGATCGCGGCAGTCTGGTCGCCGACTGCAAGTCCGGCGTCAGCGGTGCAGGGCGCAAGGCTGCGGTGGGTTTCCTTTATAGCGAAGCGACGGACAGTTTCAAGGCCTACGGCGTCGGGGGGCATCGCCACTTGCCGGAAATCAAACAGGGTTTGACGGCCGTCTGCGGCGAAACGGTCGACCTGACCTTTGTGCCCCATCTAACGCCGATGATTCGGGGCATCCATGCCACGTTGTACGCGAGAGTTTCGGCCTTGGACGTGGACCTTCAAGCGCTCTACGAAAAGCGTTATGCCAATGAACCGTTTGTGGATGTGTTGCCGGTTGGCAACCACCCGGAAACGCGAACTGTGCGCGGATCAAACATGTGCCGCATCGCCGTACATCGTCCCCAAGGCGGCGCTACCGTTGTCGTGCTATCGGTGATCGACAACCTGGTAAAAGGCGCGGCCGGGCAAGCCGTTCAAAACATGAACATTATGTTTGGGTTCGACGAAAATCGTGGTTTGGCTCAGCCGGCATTGTTTCCGTAGCCACAGCCATCTCGTGCCAGCGGGCGCTGTTGTTGTCGAACTAGAGAAGGGATACCCAAGCGCGCATGAATTCCAGGGGTTCGCATCGCGTCATCCGACGCCAGCCGCCGTTGCGCCGCGGTTTGTTTGCCGCTTTCGTGACGTTGTTCGTGCTTTGGGCGTTATGGATGGTTTTCGACCTCGGGCGCAAGGCGGCCGGCCATGACAGCGAGGAGTCGAACCGTCGCATCACGCTGCTCGAGCTGCAGTTGAATCAGTCTAGGGAAGAAAACCGTCAGCTGCGCGAGCGGGCCGCGTTTCTCGAACAGGGCAAGAACATCGATCGGCAAGCGCATGCACAGGTGGAAAAGGCACTTGCCGAGGCGCAAAGCGAAGTCGCCGAGATCAAGCAACAGCTGAATTTTTATCAAAGCATCGTGTCGCCCGAGGATGCGGCGGAGGGCGTGCAAATACAGTCGTTCGCGTTGGAGCCCGGGGCCGGCGCCAACACGTTGCGTTTTAAGCTCATTCTGATCCAAGGTCCGGCGCGGGCCAAGCGCGTTCAGGGAAGCGTTACCTTCTCAATCGACGGCGAGACGGAGGGCGGTGATACCGCGCTTGGGCTGTCGGAATTGACCGGCGAAAAGCTCTCTCGGCTGAGCTATGACTTCAAGTATTATCAGAACTTTCAAGGAGAGATCGCTCTGCCCGCTGATTTCAAGCCGGAGAGTGTCATCGTGAAGATCATGCCGAAAGGCAAGGTGCGCGGCGCTCTGGAGAAAACCTACGAATGGCGGTCGGTTGCGCCTTCGCTTTAGGCGCTATTTAAAAACCCGTCGCTGCCGATGCTTAGATGGCAAGGACGTTTTTCTAGGGAGGGCGCAATGTTTGGGAGTCGCAAGCGCGGACGCGAAAGCAAGATCGACACCCTGATCGGAAAAGAGACCGAGATTCAGGGCAATATCGTTTTTGGCGGTGGTTTGATGGTCGAGGGCGTTGTGCGGGGCAGTGTTACGGCGACCGAAGGCGTCGAGTCGGCAACCTTGACGGTGGCAGCGGGCGCCGCGATCGAAGGTGACGTCCGCGTGCCTCGGGCGATACTGGATGGGACGGTGACGGGTGACGTGCATGCCAGTGAGCTGGTGGAACTTGCGCCCAACGCCCGCGTCTCAGGCAATATCTATTACAAAAGAATCGAAATGGCCATCGGAGCCGAGGTAAATGGTCAGCTCATTCATGTCCAAGCGGAATCTCCGCCCGCGCCGGGCAATAATTGACTAAATTGATCAGGTTTTATAGAATTCGTAACCAGTAAGTCTGAATAAGACGTCCCCTTGGGAGAGTAAACATGTCAGAAGTAGCTCAGGAAATGGCCAGCCCTTTGATCTTCACCGACGGCGCGGCGGCGAAAGTGAAGTCGCTGATCGAGGAAGAGGGCAACGCCGAGTTGAAATTGCGGGTTTTTATCAGCGGTGGCGGCTGTTCAGGATTCCAATATGGCTTTTCGTTCGACGAAAGCGTCAACGACGATGATACCGTGGTGGAAAAAGGCGGCGTAACCTTGCTCATCGATCCCATGAGTTTCCAGTATTTGGTTGGCGCCGAAATTGACTACACGGAAGGATTGGAAGGCGCGCATTTCGTGATTCGCAATCCAAACGCCACGACAACCTGCGGGTGCGGTTCGTCGTTTAGCGTATAGTTTCTGCCAAGAAATTGTTTGCCAGCAAAAGGGGCCGTTAGGCCCCTTTTTGTATTCAAGCGTAGTAGATCCCGCCCAACACCACCGGCTGAGCCGCGCCCGTGACCGAAACCAAGTTACCCGCCTTTCGTTCCAATGTCTGCATTGCCAGCCAGGCGAACGCGGCGGCTTCGACCAGGGTCGGTTCGACGCCAAGCTGTGCGGTGGTGTCCACCGGCAGGTTCGACAGCGCGGCGATGCGCTCGAGCAAGAACCTGTTGTACGCGCCGCCGCCGCACGCAAAGATTCTGTCGGTGGCGGGGGCCCAACGCTGGATGGCATCGACAATGGAGCGTGCAGTAAATTCGGCTAATGTGGCTTGCACGTTCTGAGGCGTATCGTTGATTGTCGCGAGCCGCCTCGTCAGCCATTGCGCGTTGAAGTGTTCTTTGCCGGTGCTTTTGGGCGGAGATTGAGCGATGAACGGATCAGACAGCATAGTCGACAGCAATGCTTGATTCGCTTTGCCCGTCCGCGCCCACGCGCCTTGATCATCGTACTTGGCGTTGTTGATGCGCTCGCACCAAATATCTAGAAAACAATTGCCCGGTCCCGTGTCGAAACCCAGGACATGATCACTGCCGCGAGGCAGCACGGTTATATTGCCGATGCCGCCGATATTGACGATCACTCGATTTTCGCTGTTGCTGGCGAATACATGGCGATGAAACGCCGGTACCAGCGGCGCGCCTTGGCCGCCTGCGGCGACATCACGGCGGCGAAAATCGGCGACTGTGGTAATTCCGGTGACTTGGGACACGATATTGGGGTTGCCGATCTGAAGGCTTGTTCGGGTCGGCGCTTGCGGCGCGTGAAATATCGTTTGGCCATGACTGCCGATGGCGCGAACGGAGCGGCTGTTCGTATTGCAGGCTTTGAGAAGATCGACAACCGCCGTGCCGATGAGCGTCCCCATGGCGGTGTCCAGCGCGGCGAACTCCGCCAGTGTGATGCCTCCCTGGGGTCGCGCTACGTGCCGAAGGATAGCGCGGAGCGAGTCAGAAAGTGGGACGTAATGGTGACCGAGGATGACGGGTTTCGCGGCCGAGAAATCGACCAAGACAGCATCAACGCCGTCCATGCTGGTGCCGGACATAGTGCCGACGAACAGCGAGGTCATGGACTGGACGGCTCACCCAAGGCGACGGTGGTGGACTTGAAACTGTCGAGCGCGGCGAGCAGTGGCAGGGCGTGTTCCTCGAAGGCGGCGCGGTGCTGCTTGGGCAGCGGTTCCGCATTGGGGAACTTCACGGTCAGCGGATTGCGATGCACGCCGTTCACGCGGAATTCATAGTGCAGGTGGGGGCCGGTCGCTAGACCTGTTTGCCCGACATACCCGATTACTTGCCCCTGACGCACCCGGCTACCCGCTTTGATGCCTCGGGCGTAACTCGAAAGATGGGCATAGAGTGTGCTGTATTGGCTGCCATGCTGCAGCACCACCGTTTTTCCGTAGCCGCCCGTGGTGCCGCGTGTCACCACTTTGCCGTCCCCTGTTGCGCGTATGGGCGTTCCGGTCGGCGCCGCGTAGTCGACGCCTTTATGGGCCCGAATGCGATTCAAGACCGGATGTTTACGTCCAAGGCTGAACCCGGAGCTGATGCGAGAAAACTCCACGGGAGTACGCAAAAAGGTTTTGCGCAGCGTGTGGCCATCCGGCGTGAAGTAGTCTGTTCGTCCATCCGCGGGTGTGTAGCGGACCGCGCGGTAGGTTTCGCCGCGGTTGGTGAATTCCGCCGCGATAATGTTGCCGTCGGAGATGCGTTCGCCGTTCTTAAATAGCTCTTCATATAGAACCGTGAAGGTGTCGCCTTCGCGAATATCCAGCGCGAAATCCACGTCCCAGCCAAAAATGCCCGCCAGTTCCATCGTCAATCGATCCGAAAGTCCCGCTTCCTGAGCGGCCATGAAAAGCGAGCTGGTGATCTTGCCCGCGGCAAAGCGCTTTTCTTGCGTGAGCGGAATATGGGTGACTTCGCTGCTGAAGTCGGCGTTCGTGCGCTTTACCATGAGCGTATCGGTGTTGCTTAACGCATAGCGCATTTTCTGAACGGCGCGCTCGCCGTCAAAGCCGAACTCGAGGATGTCGCCGGGGAAAATCTTGGCCAGGCGCTTGGTGTCCTGATTCAAATTCACGATTTGGTGGAGTTCCTGCGAGGTGAGCCCGACACGCTTGGCGATGCCGGCCAATGTATCGCCCGATTTGACCTTCACTGTTTCCCACAGCAAACCGGGAGCGTCCGTCGCCGGCGTCTTGGCCAAGGGGGGTTGGGGCGTGTCTCTCGGGGGTTCAATGGCGGTGACGGGATGGACCGTCTCGAGATCGGCCGCATCGTTCTGCGGGGGCAACTCAGGCAGCGCAAGCGGTCGTGCGTCCGTGCCCGCGGTGAACGGCGCCTCCGCTCGGATCGCTTCGGCGTCGTCTGTCGGCATAAGCGCGCCAAAGACGGCTATTCCAAACAGTACGCCCGCGCCCAAAAGCGCGTGGTTGCGGTTCAAGCCGGCTGTGAAGGTCCGTCCATTCGCGGCGACGTAGCGATAGTCGCGCCCAAAAATCGACAATTGCAGTGATCGGCGAAATTTCGTTTCCATGGTCTAACTATCGGGATCTCATCAAAATAGTTTATGACGCGGGAGCCCGCACCTATCCTTGGCTGGTTGCTATTGTAACGAAAAACGATCGCGAGGCCAGCGGCAAATTTCAGGCGGGTCGCTCAAAGGCCGTCACCCGATTTCGGCCGGCCTCTTTGGATTGGTAAAGTGCGGTGTCCGCTTCATGGATGAGTCGTTCGTAGGTCGGCGTGTCAGGGTACAGTTCCGCCACGCCGACGCTGATGGTCAGCGGGACGCGCTCATTGTGAAACGAAAAATTGCCGTTCTCCACACTTTGACGCAATCGTTCGGCCAGGATCATCGCTCCCTTCAGTTTGGTCTGAGGACAGATGACCGCGAACTCTTCGCCGCCGTAGCGGCCGAGCGAATCGGACTCCCGGATACAGCTGCTGAGCACTTCGGACGTGCGCCGCAGTATCTCATCGCCGGCCAAATGGCCCTTCTCATCGTTAATGTTCTTGAAATGATCCAAATCCAGCAGGATAAAGGACAGCGAGCCGTCGTAGCGTTTGACCCGACAGAATTCCTTGTTGAGTTCGCTTTCCAGGAAACGTCGATTGTAGATGCCGGTTAGGCCGTCGCGATTGCTCGCCTCATTCAGCTTGTTCAGAGCGTCCTGCATCATGCTTTGATAAATGCTGGTGTCGGTTACATCAATAAGCGTGACGCAGACGAATTCCACGTCGCCGCTGGAGCTTTTTACTGGGAGAAACGTGCAGTTCTGGCGCATGGAGTCGACGCCGCCGGTTACCGGGCGGTTGTGCTGAAACCGAAACAGATATGGCCGCTGCTCCCATGATGTGAACGCGAAATTTTTCAGAACGAACACGCTTTGTATTTTTCGCTCGAGCCATTGCTTTGGCAGCTCGGGGAAAAGCTCGAAGAGATTCTTCCCGACGACGTCTTGGCTGGGGCGTTGGCTGTTGGTCTCCATGAAGTGATTCCACAACACCACTTCCATGTTGCGATTCAGGACGAACACGCCAATGTTGACGCGGTCGAGAATGAACTCGAGCAACGGGGCCGCGTCAAGTTTGGACAACATCAGATGGATTCCATGAACTGGTCGATGGCGCCGCGCAGCGCGTCGATGGCTTCCTCCGCCATGAGCAACAGCAGATGGCTCTTGAAATCGCGGTTTTCCAGGCTGTAGTTGACTTCCAGCAATAGCGCGTGCGACCACGACAACTGATCAAGATTGATCAGCGTTTCGACTTGGGCCTTCTCGGCCATGATAGACGGCGCCGAATAGCTCAGTTCCGTGCCCAGCGTTTCCGTGATGCCGTTGAGAATCGCGCCGACCAATACGTTCGCGACATCAAGCAAAAGCTCGCGCTCGGACTGTTGGTCAAGCTCCTCGGCGTATCCCATCAGGTCCGCCAAGTCTTTGCAGCCGTTGGCGCCGAAAATGACCAGCGCTTCACCGCGCAGATCGTCAAAGAAGGACTGGCGAACGGCGGTG
This sequence comes from Pseudomonadota bacterium, assembly GCA_021821045.1. Classification (GTDB taxonomy): domain Bacteria; phylum Pseudomonadota; class Gammaproteobacteria; order JAADHS01; family JAADHS01; genus JAKACW01. The sequence goes on along the minus strand of JAKACW010000008.1, from coordinate 3,701 downwards.
ACTTCGTGGCGGTCGCCGACCATTTCGCGCACGGTGTCGGCGACATGGCTGACGTCGACGACGCGAATTCGGGGTACAGAGAGTTCGACGAATGCGTCGAGTATGCGCGCGAGGGAGTCCCCGGCTTGTCCCATCGCAATATTCAGGACCTCTTGCAGAGCGTCCCGTTGATCCTCCGTTAAGGGAGTCAGGCTCATATGATTCCAAACTCTTTCAGGATCCGAGACACTTCGTCCGTGTTGACAGGTTTTTTTATAAACGCCATAGCGCCGAGCGACATGACGCGCTCCTGGGCTTTGGGCTGTATGTCCGCCGACACTACAATCACGAACGTGTTGAGGCCTTCTTTCTTCAGTGTTTCCAGGACTTCGTAGCCATCCATTACGGGCATGGTCAGATCGAGGAACATGACGTCGGCTTTTCCGGCGTGGTAAGCGTCCAAGGCTTCTTTGCCGTTGGCAGCCTGGGTGATCTCGATATCCCACTCGGGCGGAAGCGCTCGAATCATGAGCTTTCGAGACATCGCCGAATCGTCAACGATTGTGATTGGGGTTGCCATTGCTAAAGGTTCCGATCCATGTTGCGCGTTAATCGTTCCAACGCTTCTATATAACGGCTAAGCCATTCGAAACTTTCGCATTGTTTCCCTCCCTGACCGCGTGTGGAATTGGTACCTTCTGCGCGCCATAATGACGACTACTCTTCGCCAAAAAAAACCGCTGAATTAATGCGTTGATTTGGTGTCTGGGAAGCCGGTGGCATCCAACTCGTTGGCGGCATGCAGACGGCTATAATCGCCCTTGATGGCACGGAAAATAAGGAATAATGATGCACTCTAAGCAAGATGCGTTTCTCTCGCTTACCCGTGGGGTCGAGGAAGTGTTGGTGGCGGACGATCTGCGGTCGCGCCTGGCCAGCGGCAAGCGCCTACGGGTCAAGGCGGGTTTTGACCCGACCGCGCCGGACCTTCATCTCGGCCATACGGTTCTATTACACAAGATGCGCCAGTTTCAAGAACTAGGTCACGAGGTGATTTTTCTGATCGGGGATTTCACCGGCATGATCGGCGACCCCACCGGCAAAAGCGCCACTCGCAAGCCGCTCACGCGGGACGAGGTTATCGAGAATGCGCGCACCTACGAGCAGCAGATCTACAAGGTGCTCGATCCCGAGCGCACACTGGTGATGTTCAACTCAAGCT
>JAKACW010000125.1 GCA_021821045.1 Pseudomonadota bacterium | reverse complement strand
GCTGGGGCTGCGGGGTGGTGCCCTTCAGCGGAGGCGCCTCGAGCAATACGCGCTGCAATGTGGTGTCTGGACGTTCCGTTTCGGCCGGTGCCAGCGGTGACGCGGTCGTCGGGCGAAGGGGCGTTGCTGGCCCGAGAAAAACCGTGGTTTCATCGGCGAGCGGCACCGCGGTAGCGCCGACGCCTTGGGTGCGCGGCGCATTCGCGGCTGCCGGCGCGTACTGACGCAGCACTTGAACCAGCCGACCGAGGTTGGCTTTCAAATCCGCATCGGTCCCGGTCGGCGCGGTATTCTTGGGCGTAAGGGCAAGTTTGTGTTCGAGCCACGGCCCGCTGTTGCCTATCGCATTCTTGAGACCGTCGGCGCTCTGCACGGATTTCTGCTCCGGCAGCGCGCTCATGAATTGCTGGGCGAGCGCTTGGATCGTTCGCAGTTGCGGCGCCAATTTCTCCTCCGGCCAGCGGCTCAGCGCTTGCAGATTGCCCAACAGCGGCGACAACGGCTGCTGCTTCGGCAGTGCTTGACGCAGGGCGTCGATGTTTGGAGCAGGCGACGCCGGGGGTGGCTCGGTAAGGGCGAGGGTGGGGCGTTGTCCCGCGCTCACGATTCGCAGAATGATTTCCTGCTGCGGTCTATAATTTTGCAGGGATAGGGGCGTTGCGCTTTGTTTCACGTCGGCGACTATGGCTTTGTCGCCGATGCGGATGACCATGGTGTCGTCGTCCACGACGGTTTGGACGGTGGCTTTGATGATTTGTCCCGCGCGCCAGCTCTCGACCAGCGGTTTGAGTTCCGCTGCGGACACGGGTTGTTGGGTGGGCGGGAGATTGAGCTTAATTTCCACCGTTAAGCCTTCGAATGAGGGAGTTTTCCATTATTGACCGCGGTGTGCATGAAGTAAACCGCGCTTTACAGGGGTTAATTGAACGGCCGATATATTGTTTATGCGAAAGAGACGACATGTTGTACAGCCATGAGTGTTAAGCGCAAGTTCTTGCATCGACAGATTTGGTATGTCAAACGCGGCGATGCGGTCGAGGGACCGTTCCCGGCGCGGCTTGTTTCCCGTTACATCCTGGTGGGGCGTATCAAACCGGACCACCAACTGAGCGTCGACGGCCGCGTGTGGGAACCCGTCAGCGCCTTCCCCGAGTTGATGCCTGAGGTGCTGCAATTGGATCAGGACGATCCGGAGGCGCGCCAACGGCTGATGGCGGCGATTCGCTGGGAGGATGAGCGCTCCGGTCGCGATCGACGAAGCGGCAAAAGAGAGGTTGGCGAGGGGGAGACATCTCGGCGACGGGGTAACGACCGTCGCGGCGGCGAGGCGGTGGACAACAAGGCCGCCCGCGATGAGCGCCTGCGTCGTACGGAACAGGAGAACCGCGCCCGCAAGGAACAAGATGCCCGCGCGCGGTCTCGCTATCGCTGGCAGGCCGCCGTGCTGACGATTGTCGCCGGCGTGGCTATCATCGGCGGGCTGTTTTTGATACCGCCGCGGGATTTGGGTTCGCGGGTCGATTGCGGCGTTGCGCCCCGCCCCGGCGTCAACTGGAGTCTTTGTCAAATGGAGGGCCGGCAATTGAAAGGCGTCGATTTGACCGATGCGACGTTGCGCAGCGTGAATTTCACCGGCGCCAATTTATCGGGCGCATCCTTGCAGGCGGCCAGCGCGGCGTTTGCGGTGATGAGTTCGGCAAATCTGACCGGCGTGAATTTTCGCCGGGCGGATTTGACGGGCGTCGGCTTTCGCAACGCCCGTTTGACCAAAGCGAATTTCGACAACGCTAATCTTGCCTACGCCGATTTTGCCGGCGCGGATCTCACCGGCGTCAGCTTTGCCGGCGCGATACTGGATAAGGCGATCTGGTTCGATTGGCGCGTGTGCGCCGAGGGATCCATCGGCGAGTGCAAATAACCGGTACGTCGGCTGATGTGGGAGCGGATCATTCCGCGATTCTTCGTTGACATGCATCGCGGAATGATCCGCTCCCACAACGCTTGGCTGGACTATTCATCTCCCAACGAAATAGTCTCATAGCGAAACACTTTGATGTCGTCCGACCAATAGTCCTCCGGCAGTCCCGCTTTCTGTTTCAAATAGCGCAGAAACAGGCGCGGATCAGGCAGAGACTCCCACACCGCGGGCAAAAACGTTGCGCGATGATGGCCGTCCTCGATGAGGAGGCCGTCGCGACCGGGGCGAAGCTTGTCGAGCAAGTCCTTTTCGCCGGCGCAGGGCAGCGGCTCCACAGGCGTGAGTATGGAAATGTGCAGCTGAATGTCGCGCAATTCGTGCTCCCCAAGCGGCGGAAAACGCGGGTCGCGAAACGCGGCATTGAATGCGTTGCCCGCGACATCTTCCGCAAGTGGTTGGCGGGGTTCCAAGCTGCCGATGCAGCCGCGCAGTTCGCCGCGGTGTTTCAACGTCACGAACGAGGCGCCCTTTTCCCGCAGAGGCGCGGGGTACTGGGCCAGGTCGATCCCAATGGGCGTGCCGTCGCGCAGTCCGTGCTCGATGGAGGCGCGCGCGAGCGCCAGCAACTGCGCTTCGTTTTCGGTGTAGACGGCGGGATCAGTTGGCTTGGACGACATAGGCGCCATAACCGACGACGCGATCGCGCGGGCCCGCTGTGTCGCCGGAATTGCGCAGATCGACGGTTTTGACGTGCAGGCCGCGTCGGCGCGCCGCGCCCAGAAGCCCGGCGATGGGAACGCGGCCGCAGGCATCTTCTTCGCCGATTTTCTGCGGCGCCAGGTTTTCGATGGCTTTGGATGTGGCGCTGTCCATGGCTTGCGCCGTGGCGTAGTCATGGTAGTGACTTAAATCCGAACTGATGACAATGAGGGTTTCGTCGCCGCCCCACAGAGCATCCAGAACCTGCTCCACGACCTCGCCGGTGGTGTCGCCGGCGAGCAGCGGCACTAACCGGAACGACTTGAGCAGTGTCTGCAGAAATGGCAGATGCACCTCCAGGCTGTGTTCATAAACATGCGCTTCGTCCAACACCTGTACATCGGGCAGTTGGGAAATCTGCTTGATCGCTGCTTGGTCCAACGAGACTTCGCCCAGCGGCGTGGCGAATTTATCGCAACTGGGAACGGCGATGCCTTTGAAATATACCCGATGGGCCGGGCCGATGAGCACGACGCGGGAGATGCGCTCGGCGGCGCCCTTGAGGCGGCCGTAGGCGGTGGCGGCAACTGGTCCGGAATAAATGTAGCCGGCGTGGGGCGCGATGATGGCTTTCGGTATCTCACCTTTTCCGCTATCGACGCTTAGGTATTTCTCCACCATGCGACGAAGCTGCTGCGGATCATCGGGATAAAACATGCCGGCGACGGCGGCGGGGCGAATGTTTTCCATGTTTCCTCCACGCGATGGGCTGGACTTGCACGAACCGTTTTTTTCGACGAAATAAAATCTTAGTGCGGAAAATAAGCACTGCGAGTGTAAGTTAGTCTCACTTGTCCGATACTTTACAGCAAATTTGTTCCCACGTACCGTAGAACCATAAGGACGTCTCGCGGAGGGATGGGAATGATCAAACTGACATCGACGGCCGTACCGACCCAATACTGGCACAAGCTCGAAGACGGCAGAGTGCAGTGCGATGTTTGTCCGCGTTTCTGCAAACTGCACGAAGGCCAGGAAGGATTGTGTTTTGTCCGCGCGCGGCGCAATGACAGCATTGTGTTGACGACCTACGGCCGCTCCAGTGGCTATTGCATCGATCCCATCGAGAAGAAGCCGCTGAATCATTTTCTGCCGGGAACGCCGATCCTTTCGTTCGGCACCGCCGGTTGCAATCTGGCCTGCAAGTTTTGCCAAAACTGGGATATGAGCAAAGCGCGGGAAATGGACGTGCTCGCCGATGAGGCGCCGCCCGAAGTGATCGCGCGCGCGGCCAAGGAGTTGGGCTGTTCCTCCGTGGCGTACACCTATAACGACCCGGTCGTGTTTCTCGAGTACGCGGTGGATGTGGCGCGGGCGTGCCGCGAAAAGGGCGTGAAGTCGGTCGCCGTCACCGCCGGTTACATTTGCGATGATCCGCGCCGCGAGCTGTTCAAGTACATGGACGCGGCCAACGTGGATCTCAAGGCGTTCACCGACCGCTTCTACCACAAGATTTGCGGCGGCCATTTGCAGCCGGTGTTGGACACGCTGCTGTACCTCAAGCGTGAAACCAACGTCTGGGTGGAGTTGACCACGCTGCTGATTCCCGGCGAAAACGATTCGGATGCCGAACTCAACGAGATGACCCGCTGGGTGGTCGACAATCTTGGCCCCGACGTTCCCATGCACTTCACCGCGTTTCATCCCGACTGGAAAATGATGGACCATCCGCCGACGCCGCCTGCGACGCTGACCCGCGCGCGGCGCATCGCGATCAAGAACGGCGTGCGTTACGCCTATACCGGAAACGTCCACGATGAGGCCGGCGGCAGCACGTTCTGTCATAGTTGCGGCGAATTGCTGATCGGTCGCGATTGGTACGTCCTGACGGCATGGAACTTGGACGAGAGCGGCCATTGCCGCAAATGCGGGACGCAATGCGCCGGACACTTTTTGGCCAAGCCTGGAACCTGGGGCGCGAAGCGGGTGCCGGTGAGGTTGCGCGAGTACGCCGCCTAGCTTGCCTTCCGGTCGCGAATTTTGCGTTACAATCGCGACGATTGACTTAATCGGGAGGCGGTATGAGAAAAATGATAATCGCGTGCGTCGCGACCCTCGGCTTCAGCGGCGCCATTTACGCGGATGAAGTGAAGGATGCGGTCGACGACGCCATCAAAGCGTACGATGGCAAGGACTACGGCCAGGCGATCCAGATGCTGGACTACGCCGCGCAATTGATTCGCCAGCAGAAGGGCGGCGTGCTCGAAGGTTTGTTGCCCGCGCCGCTGGACGGCTGGGAGGCGGATAAGGCCAGCTCGCAAGCGGCGGGCAGCGCAATGTTCGGCGGCGGCGTGACCGCGGAGCGCCGCTACAAAAGCGGCGCGAAGAAAGTCACCGTCAGTTTGATCACCGACTCGCCTATGGTGCAATCCATGTTGGCGCTTTATCGCAATCCCATGTTCGCCACTTCGGGCGGCGGCAAGGTCAAGCGGATTCACGGCGAGACCGCCATCGTGAAATACGAGGAAGAGCGTAGCGAAGGCGAGGTCACCGTCGTGATCAAGGACGTGTTGCTGTCTGTGAAGGGCAAGGCGTCGGAGGACGAATTGATCGCCTACGCCGAACGGGTCGACGTGAGCAAGTTCAAGTAGGATCGCGGCGGCATCGAAATCGCGGTATGAACCGCTCCCACAAAATGTCGGAGCGCGCATGTTGCGCTTGATCTCTCGGCATGCGTGGGACGTTACACCGGCCCAAGCGCGGGAGATTCAAAACGAACTGCGCGTGTTGGTGCGCATCGAGGCATTTGCCGGCGACGTGCGGCACGTGGCGGGGGTCGACGTCGGTTTCGAGTCCAATGGATCCGTCACCCGCGCCGCGGTGGCGGTGCTCGATGCCGCCACGCTGGCGCTAGCCGACTCGGCGATCGCGCGATTGCCGACAGCTTTTCCGTATGTTCCCGGTCTGCTGTCGTTTCGGGAAATCCCGGCCGTGCTCGACGCCTTGGGAAAACTGACCACCTGGCCCGATCTCATCTTGTGCGATGGTCAAGGCATGGCCCATCCACGCCGCCTGGGCATCGCCAGCCATCTCGGCGTGTTGTTGGATGCGCCGACCATCGGCGTGGCCAAGTCGCGCCTCGTCGGTCAGCCCGACGGTGAACTGGCGAACGAGAAAGGCGCGTGGGTGCCGTTGGTGGATAAAGGCGAAACCATCGGCGCGGTGCTGCGTTCGCGTGTCGGTGTGGCGCCGCTGTTCGTATCGGTCGGTCATAGAGTCACCCTCGATGACGCGATTCGCTGGACCTTGCGTTGCACCACCCGTTACCGCTTGCCCGAAACCACCCGTTGGGCCCACCGTTTGGCGTCCGGGCCGCTCCCCCCGTAGGAAATGAAATGGACCCGTCCTTCTCTTAAACGGCCTCTAAAATTGGGCCAAGATGAGAATGTGAATTTCATCTGAAACAGAGTAAGGAGGG
>JAKACW010000124.1 GCA_021821045.1 Pseudomonadota bacterium | reverse complement strand
GCGTTGGTACCATTTCCGTCCAGGGTCACTCGTGTCATTGTCTTACTCCTCTTTCCGTTTTGGTCGACGTTTAGAGGTTAACGCGAGTGACCCTGCATAGCATCTACAATCTCGTTCTCGGTCGTTTGGTCCACATTTCCTCGGCCAACGCCTGCGCCTCGTCAACCGTCGTCGCCTTGCCCAATAATTTCAGCGCAATCGCGGCCGTACCTACCGTCGCCGCCTGACCATACTCGTCCTCGGCCTCTCCGCGCCACACGGCGATCAAACGCCGCGGGTCCATGGTTTCATCCTTGAGGTGACGGCGCGGAAACAGCGCTGGCCAGGTTTCCGCGCCCAGCGCGCCATCATGCACGGTCAGCACTTCGCATTCCTGATCCGGATTGCGTTCGATTTCGCCGCCTTCGCCTTTCAGCACCCCCAGGTGAGGAATCCGCAACAACGCCCCGGCGTTTTGGTGGGTCGCTTTGTAGGGCGGATGAAACACGCCCTGCAGTACGCGCGGCGCATCGAGCGGATTGAGCAGACGCGACAAACTGTGCACCGGCGAGCGCAATCCCAACAGCTCGCGCAGCGCGATCAGTTCCGCCAGTCGCGGCAAGAAGTCTTTGAGATCGACGAAAGCAAATCCGCTGGCTCGGACGGTCTTCTCGGCTTCGCTCACCGAAGCGCACACAGGAAGATTCAACTGTTTCAACACAGCCGGAGTGTAAACGCGATCGTCCTTGCGCCCGGTCAGTCCATGCATGAACACGCGCACGCCGTTTTCCACCAACAACAGCGCCGACAGGATGAACCACGGCAACTGACGGCGCTTGCCGGCGTAACTCGACCAATCCAGATCCACCGCGTCAGGGCCGACGGGCGCGATATGTTGGCGCGCCGCGCGCACGAAGCTGGCCAGTTCCTCCGGCGTTTCTTCCTTGACCCGAATGAGCATCAGGAAAGCACCCAATTGAACGGGCTCCACTTCGCCTTTCATGACGTGAGAGAACGCGGCGAATGCTTCGTCGGCGGTTAGATCCCGCGAGCCGCGCTTGCCGCGCCCCAAGGTGCGGATGTATTCAGCGAAAGGATGTTGGGTTTCCACTAGCGATCTCCGATGTGGGAGCGATCTCCGTTGTGGGAGCGGATTATTCCGCGATCGACTCGGCGAAGAATCGCGGAAGGATCCGCTCCCACAAATATAACGTCAAAGCCGGACAGTTGATCACGACGTGCTAGACCATCTTGATCAGTAAGAAAATAAACAGCGCAACACCGATGATCGGCAGCAGAAATGCCTTCCAGTCATCGGACGATCCTTTCGGGCTGTTCTGCAGCATCTGCTTGGCCCGGGGGAACAGATAAATGGCCATCAGCACCATCGGGATGGCGAAGGCGAATTTCATCCAAGTTTCCATCGTCTTTCTCCACAAAAAGAAAGCCCCGGCAGGCCGGGGCTTCGTTTGCCAGTGCTGCGCGGCGCTTACTCGTCCGAGCCGCCAAAGGCGCCCAGCAGGTGCAACAAGCTGGTGAAGATGTTGTAGATGCTGAGGTACAGACCGACCGTCGCCATGATGTAGTTCGTCTCGCCGCCGTTGATGATGCGGCTGGTATCGAACAGGATGAAGCCGCTCATGATGAAGATCACGATGGCGGAGATCGCCAAGCTCAGCGCGGGAATGCCGGCGAAGATATTCACCACCGCAGCCAGCAACACGATCACGAAGCCGGCAACCAACATGCCGCCCAAGAAGCTGAAGTCACGCTTGGTAACCAGCGCATAGCCGGACAGCGCCAGGAAGATCACGCCGGTGCCGCCCAGAGCGGTGCCGACGATCTGGCTGCCGTTCGCAACCGACAAGTAGTGGGACAACATCGGCCCGAGGCCAAAGCCCAACAAGCCGGTGATGGCGAACACGACCGCGATACCGGCAGCGGAATTAGCGGTGCGCGGCAACACAAACCACAGCAATACCATCGAACCGATGAAGGAGAGCAGGTTGGCGCCAATACCCATGTTCAGAGCCATGGACAATCCCGCCGTCATGCCGCTGAACAGCAGCGTCAGTGCCAGCAAGGCGTAGGTGTTGCGCAGAACTTTGTTGGTTTCAACGACGGCGCCAATAGGGCGCGCGATGACACGTTCTTGCGGGTTCATTGTACTTAAGCCTCCAGTATTGTGTTGTTAATCAATTTCTTAAGTTACGCTCGTTGGACCATTACGGCCCCGGAATGGTTCAAAAGCTTACCGGCATAAGTGCGAAATTTCTACCGCGCGTTACGTACGGTTAAGGCGATGCGCGCTCGCCGCCTAGGATTTCGGCCGTTTTGCGAATTTCCCGATCCAAAACAGGCGGGGAAATCGCGAATTGAAACAAACTGGCAATATTTGGGCCGGTTTCCCCACCGCAGATCCTTATATATACTACGCGCCTTGTCACGGAGAGCTGGCTGAGCGGTCGAAAGCGGCGGTCTTGAAAACCGTTGACGGTTTAACCCGTCCGGGGGTTCGAATCCCTCGCTCTCCGCCAATCTAAGGTGTTGTTTTTGGTCCGGCCGAGGATAACGTCAATGGCCACGCCGCTCGAATCACAGCTTGCCGAGTTTTTTCGCGGGAGTGCCGAAGCCATCGCCTGCGTCTATTTGTTTGGCAGCGTTGCCCGCGGCGATTCGGACGCGAAGAGTGACGTCGATATCGCCGTACTGTATCAGCAGGAGCCGACGTCCGGATTCGACGCGCTGGGGATCCCCCTCGCGGCCGAATTGGAGCGTTGGCTCGGCAGGCCGGTCGATGTGGTCGTCATGAATCGCGCACCGGTGGACTTGGTCCATCGAGTACTCCGTGACGGTATCTTAGTCTTTGAGCGCGACCCTGCGTTTCGGATTCGCTTCGAGGTTTCGGCCCGCAGCAAATATCTTGATCTCAAACCCGTTCTTGATTTGTATCGACGCGCTGGCTAGAGTCCATCCTATGGTGGACAAGGACTTGGTCTTAAAGAAGCTGGCGTTCATTGAAACCTGCGTATCCGATCTGCGCAGGAAGGCCGACATAAAGGCAATCCGTATCGACGTGCGCGAAGAACGGTTCGTTGTCCATACCTTGCAGATGGCGATTCAAGCCGCGTTGGATAGCGCATCCCATATCGTGTCGGCTTACCGTCTGGGAGAGCCGAATACCAACAGAGAGTTGTTTGATCTCCTGGCGCGAGACCAGTGGATCACCGCAAGCCAAAACGCGGTAATGGGCAATATGGCCGGGTTTCGCAATATCGTTGTTCATGGATACGAGACGGTCGATCTTGCGATTGTCCATCGTATCGTGACGAACCATTTGGATGACCTGCTTGATTACGCGGCTTCGATTCGCACACGCATCAAGTCTGTTTAGTCCATTTCTCGGCGAATCCTTTCAAAATGCGCCAACTGTTCCGCTACTAAGTAGGGCTGCACGAGCGCGGCAGCGAAATCGTTACCAAAGGATTGGGCAATGAAGATCGTGGTTTTGGGTAGCGGGGTTGTCGGGACGACGACGGCGTATTTCCTGGCCAAAGCGGGGCATGAGGTGGTCGTGCTCGATCGCCAGCCCGGTCCGGCGCTGGAAACCAGCTACGCCAACGCGGGTCAGATCTCGCCGGGCTATTCGGCGCCATGGGCCGGGCCGGGTATTCCCCTCAAAGCGCTCAAGTGGATGTTCATGAAACATGCGCCGCTGGTGATCCGCATGAAATTTGATCCGGACATGTGGCTGTGGATGTGGCGCACACTGCTGAACTGCACCGCCAAGGCCTATGAGATCAATAAATCGCGCATGATGCGGCTGGCCGAGTATAGCCGCGATCAGTTTGTTGCATTGCGGGCGGAAACGGGCATCACGTATGACGATCGTCAGCGCGGCACGCTGCAATTGTTCCGCACACAAGCCCAAGTCGATGGCGCGGCGAAGGATATTGCGGTGCTGAGAAATCTAGGCGTTAGGCATGAGCTGCTCGATCGCGCCGGCTGCGTCGCGGCTGAGCCTGCGCTGGCGCTGGTCAGCGAAAAGATTCAAGGCGGATTGCGCTTGCCGGGGGATGAGACCGGCGACTGTTTTCAATTCACGCAACGCATGGCGCAAATGGCCGAGGGTCTGGGCGTGCAATTCAAGTACGGCGTGGCGATACTCGGTTTGCGGCGCGAGGGCGACGAAATAACCGGCGTGGACACCGATCAAGGGATGATCACGGGCGACAAGTACATCTGCGCACTGGGCAGTTATTCGACATTGCTGTTGCGCAAGGTTGGATTGGAAATCCCGGTGTTTCCGGTGAAGGGGTATTCCATCACGCTGCCGGTTACCGATCCCGATTACGCGCCGGTGTCGACGGTGATGGACGAAACGCACAAAGTGGCGATTACTCGACTGGGCGATCGCATTCGCGTCGCCGGGACGGCGGAACTGACGGGTTACGATTTGACGCTGTCGGAGGATCGCGGCAACACCGTGCGCCATGTGGTGACCGATTTGTTTCCGCGCGGCGGCGACGTGAGCAAAGCGCAGTTGTGGACGGGTCTGCGTCCCAACACGCCGGACGGCACCCCGATCATTGGCGCGACGCCGCTCAAGCGCTTGTATTTGAATACCGGCCACGGCACCCTAGGCTGGACCATGAGCTGCGGTTCGGCGCGGGTCATCAGCGACATCGTTTCTGAACGTGCGCCGGAGATCGATGTCTCGGGGTTGAGTATGGGGCGTTACCATTGAATGCGCTGAGTGTGTGTGGATGGCTCGTACAAGTGTCTGTTGACGTGTGTGCATTGTCCGCCCGCCCTGAACCGCGGTGGGAGCGGATACTTCCGCGATTGAATCGGCAGGGAATCGCGGTAAGAAACCGCTCCCACAGCGAGAGGCATCGTGTTCCCAAAGCGGCGGGCCGGATGCCCAGAGCGACCACCGCGACTGTTCGTCGATTCAATCGCGGAATGATCCGCTCCCACAACTTTCACGCATTAACCCGGGGTCTCGCGTAATGCGACCCGCTACTGCCCACATTGATCTCGCCGCGTTAAAGCACAATCTCAATTGGGTGCGTGAACTCGCGCCGCGGTCGCGGGTAGTTGCGGTGATCAAAGCCAACGGCTATGGTCACGGCGCGGCGCGCATCCTGCCGGCGTTAGCTACCGCCGACATGCTCGGCGTGGCGTGCATCGAAGAAGCGTTGGCGCTCCGCAAAGCGAGTGCCGTTCAACCCATACTTCTGCTGGCCGGGGTGTTCACGCCTGACGAGTTGGCGGTGTGCGCCGAACTGAACGTCGAAGTCGCCGTGCGCGACGACGCCAGCATCGCCCTGCTGGAATCCGCGCGAGTGTCGCGCTCGATCAAAGTCTGGCTCAAGCTCGACACCGGCATGCATCGACTGGGAATCGATCCGGCGGCGACACGTCAGTGTATCGATCGGCTGCGCGCGTGTCCGGCGGTGGACGGCGATATCGGCGTGATGAGTCACCTGTCCAGCGCCGACGACGTGCATTCCGATGTCACTGTGCGTCAGATGACCGCGTTCGATGCGGCCACTGCGGGGTTGTCGCTGCGCCGCTCTTTAGCCAACTCCGCCGGCGTCGTGGCATGGCCGGGCGCTCATCACGACTGGGTGAGGCCGGGCATCATGCTCTATGGCTGTTCGCCCCTGCTCGGTCAAACAGGTCCTGAGATCGGATTAAAGCCGGTGATGACTCTGAGTACCCGTTTGATATCGGTCAAGACCGTGGCGGCGGGGGAGGCCATCGGTTATGCCGGGGCCTACACCTGCCCGAAACCGACCCGTGTCGGGATCGCGGCCATCGGCTACGGCGACGGCTACCCCCGTCACGCGCCCACGGGCACGCCGGTGCTGGTCAGTGGACGGCCCAGCCGCACCCTCGGCCGCGTCAGCATGGATATGCTGTGCGTTGATTTGGATAGGTTTCCCGATGCCCAAGTCGGCGATCCAGTGACCTTGTGGGGTCGCGGTCTGCCCGCCGAAGCGGTCGCGGCCGCCGCCGAGACCATCGCCTATGAAATCCTTTGCAACGTGGCCGAGCGGGTGCATTTCGATGTGACGAGCGGCTAACCGGCCCGGGAATTCGGGCACCGAATCTGCTAAACTACGCCCTCCTCGCGGCACGTCGGACTACGCCATACCCTTCGTGTTTATCCATTCTGGCTCGT
>JAKACW010000055.1 GCA_021821045.1 Pseudomonadota bacterium | reverse complement strand
AACGATGTGAGCGGATCATTCCGCGATTTGTGCAAAGAATCGCGGAATGATCCGCTCCCACAAAAGCCTAAACAAACTCCCTGGCTGTCACCGTCGCCGCAACCTTTGGCTTCCTGCTTGAAATAAGCGCCGCTTCCAGCTCGGCAAACGTCGTCGCCACGAGCGCGGGCGAGATCGTTTGTCCCAACTGCCGGCCGATCTGGGTGGCGGAGAAGATGCCGCGCACTTGTTGCGACGACGTGCCGTGACTGTACTCCACGACCAGCGCGTGCTGGCGTCCGTGCCGCATCAGCGTCTCCACGATATCGCCGACGTGGGCCGATGCGACATCCTCCATTCGCAGCACCTCGAGGTCCTCCTGCGGCGTCATGATGTCCGCCACGGTCACATCATTGACAGCAATGTTGTGACGCTGAGCGAACTGCAAGGGCCTTTCACTGAGAATATCCGACGCCGTTATCAAGCCGACGATATGGTGATCATTGTCGACCACCAAGAGCAGCCGAACCGCCGCGGCGATCATGCGTTGATTGACGAACGCGATGTCCGCGCTTGAGTCGATCGTTATCGCATTGACGCGCCGCAGGTCCGTCATCACATCCAGCGCTGGATTCGCCAAGCTGACGCGTTTGTAACGTGATTTCTGCGGACTGGCATAAGTCGCCAAAGGAGACAATTTCGTGTGCGGCAACGGTGTGTAAAGTTCGGGCGCATTCATTGAAACGTTCCTCCGTGCGAGGGAAGGGTGTCTCTAAACTTAGACCTCAAAGAGTGCTTTGTCACTCGCGCTCTTTAACTAAATGGATACGAAGAACACGAACGAACGGCGCATCCAAGCAGAACTGGATATTTATTCAGCGCTATTAACAATGTCTGGGACGCAGCGTAGACACCCCGGATTTCACGCCGCTGTCGTACGATTCACACGTCCGCTGGGTTTCAAAGTGGCCCACTTCGTTGACTTTTTCCATGCAAGAACAATACCTTAGCAAAATCGTCTGTTAAACATATATTGACAATGCCTCTTTTTGAGGTCTAAAGTTGCATTCGAGATAAATCTTTTAAGAACGATGGGAGAGTGTTCGATGTTCAAACGATGGCGCGTTCACAAAATGCTCGCGGCCGCCTGGATTGCCGCTTTACTCGCTGGGGTAGCGTCGGCCGAGGAACGTGAGTTCAGCATGACCATTGACGAGGTAGTGATTAAAGTCGCCCCGGATCTGGATTACAAAGTATTTGCGTTTAACGGTCAAGTGCCCGGGCCGCTGTTTCGCGCGAAGGAAGGCGACGACATCATTGTTCATGTAACCAACAACACGTCGCTGCCCCACACGATTCACTGGCACGGCTTTTACCAAACGAACAGCTGGCGCTATGACGGCGTTCCCGGCGTAACCCAGAAAGCGATTGAGCCGGGCGACGTCTTCACCTATCGCTTCAAAGCCGAGAAGACAGGCAGCCTGTGGTACCACTGCCACGTCAACGTCAACGAACACGTCGGCATCCGCGGCATGTGGGGACCGTTCATCATCGACCCCAAAGAACCGGCTCCCATCGAGAAAAAAGTCACTAAAGACGTCATCATGATGCTCAGCACCTGGGAAAGCGCCCACGCATCGACGTACGGTGAAGGCGGCGTTCCCGGATCGCTGGAAGACTACTTCTCGGTCAACGCCAAGTCGTTTCCGTCAAGCCAGCCGATCAGAGTAAAGAAAGGCGATGTGGTACGTCTTCGCATCATCGGCGCCGGCGATGCCATTCACCTGCTGCATCCCCACGGCCATGACATGCTGATTACCCACAAGGATGGCCTGCCGCTGGCCAGCCCCTACTACGCCGACACCATCATGGTCGGACCCGGCGAACGTTACGACGCCATCATGGAGATGAACAATCCCGGATTGTGGATGTTTCATGACCATGTAGATCGCCACGTCACCGCTCGCGGCAAGCATCCCGGCGGGCCCATGACGGTTATCGAGTACGAGGAGATTCAAAAGGATGACTTCTACGTCTGGAAAGACAAAGACGCCACTTATGACCCCAACTTCTACTACAGCGAATCGATGACGAAAGGCCCTGGCATGTACAACAGCATTGGCTTTGTGGGCGAACCGGTGCAGCGCCCGCGCCGCCGCCGCGATGGAGGAAACTAAGCATGAATAAAAACAAACTGAGATGCCTGACGACCGCGGTCACCGCGGTGCTTGCAAGCGTGTGTTTTAATGCCGCGGCGGCGGATGGCAACGAGATTCTGAAGTCGAGCTGCGCGAGCTGCCACAACATCACCGGCCCGGCGCCGACGACGCTGAAGGATCTATGGTCGCGCAAGGGTCCCGACCTCTTTTATGCCGGCAATAAGTACCGTCCCGAATGGATGGAAGCATGGCTGCACAAGCCCACGCGCATTCGTCCTACCGGCATGTTCTACGCCGACAATCTCAAATCCGGCGAGAAATATGAGGTGGTTGATGCGGCCAAGCTGGCCGAACACCCTGCGCTGGACAAAGAAAAGGCCGCGGCAGTGACTTCCGAGCTGATGAAGCTCAAACCCCACGACGACCTGATCGCTAAGGAAACTATCGAACCGGGAACAATTGGCCTGACGATGGGCGAAATGGTATTCGACAAGTTCACCGGATGCCTTGCGTGTCACGAGATCGAGCCGGGCTATGGCGGCGTCTCAGGCCCCGAAGTCTACACCGCAGGCGCGCGTCTTCAGCCAGCCTACATCGCCAGCTTCACGCGTAACCCGCAGGCGTGGGATCCGAAAACATGGATGCCCAACAAGCATGTCAGCGACGTCAACATTCAAAAAATAGTGCGCTATCTCGACGCGCTTTCGAAGGAGGCAAACAATGCTAACTAACCGCGCCACCCTGGGTCTCGTTCTAGCGGGAGCATTGCTGGCCCCGCTTTCGGCAACCCACGCCGCCGAATCCGCCGCTGACAACTACAAAACCTATTGTTCGCAGTGCCACGGCCTGCACGGCGACGGCAAGGGCGTCAACGCCCGCGACATGTCCGTGCAACCGCGCGATCACACCGATGCCAAGGCGATGTCGGCCCGCTCCGACGAGGCACTGTTTAAAGTCATCAAAGAAGGCGGTTTGGCCATCGAAAAATCGGTGCTCATGCCGCCCTGGGCGGATACCTTTTCCGATGAGGAAATACATGGATTGGTGAAGTACCTGCGCGAGCTGTGCGCCTGTCAGCACGGTCAATAAGCGCCGGACAACCGAAACAGGAGGTGATGGGCGAGAGAGAAAAAGCATGACTTTTGTGGTGTGAGAACTTTTTATAACAGTAAGAGGAGTTGCTATGAAGAACTTAAAACCACTGATCGCGGCCTTGGCGTTGGGAGCGGTCTCCCTGGGCTCGGCCTCGATCGCATCGGCGAAGACGGTCGAGATCGTCATGAAGGCGCAGGAAACCGAAGTCGCCATTGACAATGCAGGCACGAAGTACGCAGGATGGACCTTCGACGGCTCCATTCCGGGTAAGATCGTGCGCGTAACGGAAGGCGACATCGTCGACTTCACCCTGGTCAATCCGGCGGAAAACAAAGAGTCCCACTCCATGGACTTCCACGCGGCGGAAGTCGACGTGCTGGGCGAGTTCGCACCGGTCAAACCCGGCGAAAGCAAGCACTTCAAGTTCGTCGCCAAGCGAGCGGGCGTGTGGATGTATCACTGCGGCGCGAGCCCCATGGTGCAGCACATCGCGCGCGGCATGTTCGGCTTGATCATCGTCGATCCGAAGGAAGGCTACAGCAAGAACTTTCCGAAGCCGGATCGCGAGTACGTGTTGATTCAGTCCCAGTTCTTCCCCAACGCGGATGACTACAAAGCCATGTTGGCCAACGAAGGTTGGACGAATTCGCTGATCAACGGCAAGATCTTCCACTACGATCCCGTGCACGATCCGAAAGCGACCAAAGCGTTGGTGGCCAAGCCGGGCGAGCGCGTGCGCATTTACTTCGCCAACGCCAACGTGAACCTGCCGGTCGCCCTGCATCCCATCGCGGGCATCTGGGACAAGGTTTTCATCAACGGCAACCCGAAGAACGTGCTGCATGACATTGCGACGTACAACGTCGCCGTGTCGGAAGCCGGCATTTTCGACATCGTCTCGCCGGCCGATAAGCCGACCAACAACGCCATCGTCGACCACGCGATGAGCGCGGCACTGCGCGGCGCCATTACCGTGCTCATGAACACCCCCGATGCCGATCCCGGCATGGGCAAGGGTGAACAGATGCTGTTGCGCTAACCCCCGCGGCAGTATGCCTGCGTGAGGCTTGGGGGGCACGGTCGAAATGTCCGTCCCCCTTTTTTTTCGAGAAGAAAACATTTATGTCACGCATAAGAAATCCAAAGTATCTATTGACCGGCGTAGTACTGATCGGCGCCCTGGCGGGCATGGTCTACCGCGCCGCGCAGGATGACCACGACGTCGCTTCGCACAATGACGGGCCCGCCGCGACGGCGCTCGAGACGGCGGAGCCTCAGGAACAGCGTTATACCTGCCCCATGCATCCGCACATCGTGCAGGATCATCCGGGATCCTGCCCCATCTGCGGCATGGATCTCGTGCCCGTCGAAGCGCGAGCCAATCCCGGCGTCACCGTCGATGCGGCGATGCAGCAGACCTTGGGCGTTCGACTTGCCGAGGCAAAACCCCGCTATATCGCGCGGGACATTCGCACCTACGGCAAAGTCGCCATCGACCAAGGAAAGATCACCTACATAACGCCGAAATTCGACGGCTGGATTCGCCGCCTTCATGTTAAATCCGCCGGCGATCGCGTCAGTTCAGGCGACGTGATCTATGAGATGTATTCCCCCGATCTCATCAACCGGCAGGGCGACTACCTCAAACTCCAAGAGCGGCGCCGCCAGTTACTGGGCATGATGCCTAACGCTTCGAGCCAAGAAAGCGAGATCGTCATGGATTTGATCAAGGAGCGCACACGCGTGCGTACCCGGATGGTCTACGAGGACCTCGACCCCGAGACGCTGCGCGACCTTGAAGATCTTAACCAGCCCCTGCTCATCGTACCCTTTCGCGCACCCAAGGACGGCATCGTGACCGACATCGGCGTGCGCGAAGGCAGTTTCGTGAAGCTGGAAGACAAAGTGCTAACGTTGATTGGATTGAACGAAGTGTGGGTCGATATCGTGTTGTTCGAGGATCAGCTCGCCATGGTGAGCGAAGGCGATAGCCTCTCCGTGACCATCCCGGCGATCGGTGCGTCCGCCGACGGCACGCTCACCTGGGCCAGCCCATTGCTGGACGAACCAACGCGAACGGCGCAGGCCCGACTGACCGTGGACAACGAAGACGAGCGGCTGCGTCCCGGCATGTATGCCGAAGTCACGATCAAAACCAAAAAGGAAAAGAAACTGGCCGTTCCTCGTTCCGCCGTGATGCGCAACGGCGACGGCGAGTTCGTCATGCGCTACAACGGCGACGGACACTTCCTGCCCGTGCCCGTGCACGCCGGTATCGAGACCGGCAATTGGATCGAAATCAGGCACGGACTGGCCGAGGGCGATCACGTCGCCGCCAACGGTCAATTCCTATTGGCCGCGGAAGCGTCGCTGGCTGACGCCCGCGAGCGGATGGCGGCAGGACATGATCACGCTGCGGCAGCCGAGGACAGCGAGACGCCGCCTTGATTGAGCGCATCATCGGTTGGTCGCTGCGCAATCGTGCGTTGGTATTGGCCGCGTCATTGGCCATTGCCGTGTGGGGCTGGTTCGCCGCCCAACATACGCCGCTCGATGCGATCCCCGATTTGTCCGACGTTCAAGTCATCGTAAAGACTCCCTATTCCGGCCAAAGCCCGCAGCTTGTGGAGGATCAAGTCACCTATCCACTGAGCACCGCGCTCATGGCGGTGCCCCGTTCCACCGCCGTGCGCGGCTTTTCCATGTATGGCGAATCCTTTGTCTACGTCATCTTCGAGGACGGAACCGATCCATACTGGGCGCGCACCCGGGTCCTCGAAGCCCTGTCCCAACTGGGCGGACGCCTGCCCGCCTCGGTCACCCCCGTGCCCGGGCCCGATGCCTCCGGCGTAGGCTGGGTATTCGAGTACGCGTTGGTTGATCGCACCCGTTCCCGCGATCCGGACGACCTGCGCGCACTGCAGGATTTTTTCCTGAAGTATGAGTTGCAGAGCGTGCCCGGGGTCGCCGAAGTGGCCTCGGTCGGCGGCGCGGTGCGCCAGTTCCAAATCGAGGTCGATCCCAATCGCTTGGCGGCGAGCAATCTGTCATTGGGCGATGTGCGCCAAGCGATACAGCAATCCAATCTGGCCGCGGGCGGTGCGCTCGTCGAAATGGGTCGCAGCGAATTCATGGTGCGCATGCGGGCCTACTTGGAAACCCTCGACGATTTTCGTCTCATTCCGGTGGCGATGAGCGAAGACGGCACGCCAATTCGGCTTGGCGACATCGCCAATGTCCAAACCGGCCGTCAACTGCGCCGCGGCGTCGCCGATTTGGATGGCGTCGGCGAAGTGACCGGCGGCATCGTGGTGATGCGTTACGGCGCCCACGCCGGGCAGACCATCGCCCGGGTCAAGGATCGCCTCGCGCAACTGGAAAAGTCGTTGCCCGAGGGCGTCGAACTCGTCGTCACCTATGATCGATCCGGCCTGATCGAACGGGCCGTCGCGACGCTGCGCGAAAAGCTGATCGAGGAGTCCCTCGCGGTGGCTTTCGTGTGCTTGTTATTCCTGCTGCACTTGCGTTCGTCGCTCGTCGCGGTGGTGACGCTGCCGCTGGGTATTCTGGCCGCGTTCGCCATCATGCACGCCCAGGGCATCACGGCCAACATCATGTCCCTGGGCGGGGTGGCCATTGCCATCGGGGCTATGGTCGACGCCGCCATCGTCATGATCGAGAATCTTCACAAACAGCTTGAGTCGAACCCCAAGGAGAATCACTGGGCGATCGTCGAGCGATCGTCGGTGGAAGTCGGCCCGGCGCTGTTCTTTTCTCTGCTGATCATTGCCGTGTCGTTTCTCCCAGTGTTTGCGCTCAACGGTCAGGAAGGCCGCTTGTTCGCGCCGCTGGCCTATACCAAAACCTATGCCATGGCGGCCGCCGCCGCATTGTCCATCACGCTGGTGCCCGTTCTTATGGGCTACTTCGTTCGCGGCCGCATCCGCAGCGAACGCAGCAACCCCATCAATCGGGTTTCCTATGCCGCGTACCGTCCCGTGCTGGCGTGGGTGTTGAACCATCGCGCCGCCGTGCTGGCGATAGGAACGGTTGTGCTCGCCGCCACGCTCTGGCCGGCCACCCGCTTGGGCACGGAGTTTATGCCGCCGCTCAATGAAGGCGATGTGCTCTACATGCCGACCACGCTGCCGGGGGTCTCGCTCGACGAAGCCGCGAACATTCTGCAAATCACCGACCGGCTCATTCGCCAATTGCCGGAGGTCGAGCGCGTGTTCGGCAAGGCCGGCCGCGCCGACACCGCCACCGATCCGGCGCCGCTGTCCATGATCGAGACCACCATCATGCTCAAGCCGCAAAGCGAGTGGCCCGACGGCGGCACCATGGCCGATCTCATCGCCAAGCTCGACCGCATCGTGCAACTGCACGGACTGACCAACTCGTGGGGCTATCCGGTACGCACGCGCATCGACATGTTGGCCACCGGCGTGCGCAGCATTCTCGGCATTAAGATCTCCGGTCCGGATCTTGCGGACATCGCGGCAACGGGCGAAGACATTGCGGCCGTTCTCGAACGTCTGCCGGGAACGCGCAGCGCCTTCGCCGAAAGGGCTTCCAGCGGCCATTACCTCGATATTCGCTTCGACCGCGAGCGTGCCCTGCGCTACGGCGTTCGCGCCGCCGACGTTCAAGAGATTCTCGAGAACGCCATCGGCGGCGAAAACATCAGCACCGTGGTGATGGGCCGCGAGCGCTTTCCCGTCAGCTTGCGTTACCCGCGCTCATTCCGCGATTCCGTCGACGCCCTGCACGAAGTGCGCATCAAAACCCCCGCCGGCGCCCAAGTGGCGTTGGGACAAGTGGCCGACATCAAGATTGTCGACGAACCGGTTGAGATAAAAAGCGAGAACGGTCGCCTGGTGGGATACGTCTACATCGACATCAACCACAGCGACGTCGGCGGCTACGTCGCCGCGGCCAAGAAAGCCATTGCCGAAAGCGCTATGCTCAAACCCGGCCTCACCATCGCGTGGTCAGGACAGTACGTCAATCTCGAGCGCGCCAAAGAGCGCCTTACTTGGCTCATTCCAGTCACGTTAATCTTGGTCGTCCTGTTGCTCGCGCTGCACTTCCGCAATGCCGCCAAGGTGGCGATGGTGCTGTTGAGTTTGCCCTTCGCGCTGATCGGTGGAATTTGGCTGGTGTACATTCTCGGCTACGAACTTTCCGTCGCCGTCGCCGTGGGCTTCATTGCGCTGGCCGGCGTGGCAGCGGAATTTGGCGTGGTGATGTTGTTGTACCTCGACAATGCGGTCGCTCGGCGGGAGGCGGACGGCAAACAACTGACGGCGAAAAGCCTGCGCCGCGCCGTCGTGGAAGGGGCACTCTTGCGCATTCGACCCAAGTTGATGACCGTGTCGGTGATCTTCGCCGGCTTGATTCCGCTGATGGTGAGCGATGCCACCGGCGCGGATGTCATGAAACGGATCGCGGCCCCACTGGTGGGCGGTATGGTGACCGCGCCCTTGCTGTCTTTGCTTATACTTCCCGTACTCTATTCGCTCTGGATGGAGCGCGAGGTTTCGGGAGAGACTGACGAGGAAACGTCATAGACCGTGGGAGCGGATCATTCCGCGATTCTGTTGACGCAGAATCGCGGAATGATCCGCTCCCACATCGGTCAAAATGGTCTCTATTCGTCGAGACTGATCAGTTCCGTCACGACATCATTCTCGATGCGCGCTTTGACCTGCGACCCTATAGCCGGCGATCCCCACGCCACCGCGCCCTGCTGCAATTCCACTTGGCGCGATGCGCCGCGAAAATCGCGAATCGTGTATACCAAGCCATCGACTCTCGTGATAGTCCCGACTAGCTCATTCCCAGACATCTCTGACGTCATGGGATCTGCGGCCTGAACCGCCATCGCCCCTGCACTCAAAAGAATCACACTCATCATCCAAGTTAGCCACTTTGCACTTTTCATAGTAACGCCCTCCGTGGTGAAAAAAGTTTAGCTCCCGATAAACTGCAACACTATTCGTCGAGATTGATCAGTTCCGTGTTTGATTATTTCATGTGAAATCCCCTTAACACGCCTGGTGCGGCGTTGTTTTGAGAATCGAAGAATGGAAACTGCCTTGCGCGAGATTAGTTGAACTACAGAAATGCGTACGTACTAACGTCGTGATGAATAATGGTCCCGGGGGAACAGGTTGTCAAGAAATACAGGCATCGGGAGGACGGCGCGTTTTGTCGACATTGAACGGCATTGCAGAAATGCATCACGAGACCGTGCTTCGAAACTGTTCATGATAAAGCTGGGCATACAAGCCGCCGCGCGCCAGCAGCTCCGCGTGCGTTCCGCTGTCGGCGATGCGCCCCGCCTCCAACACCACGATGCGATCGGCGTTGAGTATCGTCGAGAGTCGATGCGCGATGACGATCGACGTCCGCCCCTTCAGCAAGCGCGTCAACGCCTCTTGGATCCGCCGCTCGGCGCGTGAATCCAATGCCGACGTCGCCTCATCCAAAAGCAGAATCTTCGGATCTTTGAGAAATGCCCGCGCCAGCGCCAAACGCTGCTTTTGCCCGCCCGACAAAACCGCGCCGCGTTCACCGATCTCCGTCCACAGACCCTCGGGCAGATCTTCGACGAACTCACGCGCGTTGGCCGCGTCCAGCGCCGCAAGCATTTCTTCCGCGCTGGCGTCCGGCTTGGCCAGCAGCAAATTTTCCTGCACCGTTCCCGAAAAAAGAATCGTCTCCTGACTGACGATGCCAATATGGCGACGCAACGATGCCAGCTCGACGTCGCGAAGGTCGTGGCCGTCCAACAAAATGCGCCCCACCAACGGATCGTAAAAGCGAGGGATAAGATTGGCAAAAGTCGTCTTGCCCGCGCCGCTCGGCCCGACCAATGCCACCGTATCGCCGGGGTTCACGGTTAATCGAATATCGCTCAAAACATAGTTGTCGGGCTCATAGCCGAACGACACATTGTCGAACACGATCTCGCCGCGGCACTCGGTCAGCTTGAGCGGATTCTCCCGCTCCTTGACTTGGGGCTGAGTATCGAAGAACTCAAACACGCGATCGATGGCGGCCAAGGCGTTGGACAGCACCACGCTCAAATCCGACAGCCGTTGCAGCGGAAAGTAAAACATGGCGAGGTAAAGCAGAAACTGCGTCAACTCCCCCACCGTGAGACGCTCGGCGAGGATCTGGTTCATGCCGTACCACACCACCAGCACCGGCGCGGAATGCACGACAAATCCCACCAAGGTTTCGTTGATGGCGGTGTAGCGCACCGAGTACATCACTTTGTTGAGCAGCTTATTGGCGTGAGTGGCGAAGAGCCGCGCCTCCTCCGGCTCCCGCGCGAAGCCTTTTACAACGGTCACCCCCGCCACTTTTTCCTGCAAACCGCCGGAGAGAATTTCCACCCGCTGCTGCACCTCCTTCGTCGACAGCCGAATGCGCGGTCCGATCATACGCAAAGACAACACGTAGATCGGCATCAACAGAAGGGAGATCGCGGCCAGCATTGGATTGATGGTAAACAGGATGATCAACAACGCCACCAACAGCGCGCTGTCCATCCAGACGTTGGTCAGGGCCGAACCAACGAAATTCTGCGCCAGACTGATGTCATGCACTACGCGCGACACGATGGCCCCGCTCTGGTAGCGCAAGAAAAACGCGTGAGACAACCGTTGCACGTGATCGAAGAGCGCCACCCGCAAATCGCGAATCATGCGATGGCCGGCAACGGCTGCCAGAACACTGCGGTAGTAGGCCGCCGCCATCCATACCAGGTTGAGCGCCAGCATACCCAGCATCAACTGCGTGATCTTTTGCCGTTGAACCGCGGGGTCGATGCCTTCAGCGAGAACGACATCGTCAAGCAGAACCTTCATCATCCACGGGAACACCAGCGGCACGAGGAACTTGAACAATCCAGCCGCCGTCGCCGTCGCCACGTAGTGCCAATAGGGCCGCACGAATGCCAGGAAGCGCCACACCGCACTGCGCCCGCGATCGCGGGGTTCGAAACGCCGTTTGACCGAATCCCCCAGGAGGTTGCGCACATCGACGATGCGCCGCGCCGCCACGTCCATCTCGGGAAGTCGCGAATGGGCTTGTAGCCGCTCGGCGTCAGCCTCGGCCAATGTTGACGGCAATCGGCGACGCCCTATGGGGCTGCTCATCAACATGTCGGCGTCGACGTTAAGCACAAGCACCACATATTCTTGCGACGATTCGCCCTCAAGCGGCGTCGCGGCGGCAATCAAGCGCACGTCGTCCCACGATTCAAAGACGTAGCGGCGGCCCTCGCCGCGCACCAAGCCTTCGGCGAGAAGCTTTGGCACATCGCTCGCCTTGCACAAATGATAAACGAACATCTTCTATCCTACGTCAATGTGAAAATTCACTTTTATCCCGAACATGCCAGCGTATACTATCGCCGTCGCGAAGCCGCCGCATTGTCGCTTGGAGATCGCCGCCATGAGCCATAGCCCGCTTTTTCGTTCCCTTTCTCGCGCCTTGAACGCCGCTCGGCGCGCCAATCATGAAGCCGCCGGCCTCGCGCCACCGCGCATCGTGGCATCGTCAAATTGGACACGCCGACGCTTTCTCGCAACCGCGGCCGCCGCGGCGCCGGCGGTGATCCTGGGCGGCGGCATATTCGGCGACGCGCGGGGCGACACCGCGCGCAATCCCGGAAAGAATATCAGCGTCGCGGTCATCGGTGGTGGCATCGCCGGCCTCAACGCCGCACTTCACCTCAAAAAAGCCGACGTCAAAGTGTCTGTTTTTGAGGCCTCGCGCCGATTGGGCGGTCGCATCATGTCGCAAACGGGCGCCGTCGGCGAAGGATTGATCACCGAACTCGGGGCGGAATTCATCAATACCGATCATGAGGATATGCTGAACCTCATCGACGAATTCGGCCTGCCTCTCTTCAATCGCCTGGAAAGCGGAACGGACGCGAACGCGCCCACAAGCGGCTTTTACTTTGAAGGCAAGGTGCGACGCGAGGCGGAAATCGCCGCGCACCTTCGGCCCCTCGCCCAACAAATCGCCGCAGATGCCGCGCTTCTGGACGAGGATTACGAGAAACACTTAGCGAAGTTCGATCTCCTCTCGGTGGCAGGTTACCTGGACCAGCACGCCAAGCTTATTCCCGAGCCTTACATACGAAAACTCGTCGAGAACGCCATTCGCACCGAATACGGCGTCGAACCCGCCCAATCGACGGCAATGCAGTTGCTGTTCAATTTGCCCACCGTGGACGGCGAAAGCGTCGAGATGCTCGGTCATAGCGACGAGGCGCTGACCGTTCAGGGCGGAAACAGCCGAATCATCGACGGCCTGGCGGCGGCCTTGGGCGATCGCATCCACCTTCGCAAAACGCTAAAGACGCTTCAGAGCAAGGGTCCAGGAGGGTTCCGTCTCGAGTTCGAAGACGGACACACCGAGATTGCCGACTACGTTGTCGTGGCCATCCCGTTTCACGCTTTGCGCAAAGTCCAGCTCGATGTCGAATTGCCGGAGGATGTCAGGCAGTTCATCAACGAGCTGGAACTGGGCTCGAATGAAAAGCTCATCGCGGGCTTTTCACGGAAGATCTGGCGCAAACCCCAGGGCTTCGCCGGGGAGGCGTGGACCGACCTTGGCTTTTCCGAGATCTGGGACGCAACTCAGCGGCAAGATCAACGCAAGGATGGCGCCTTGACGTTCTACTTCGGCGGCAGCGAAGTCGCCGCGGCCGACCAAACGGCATCCGACCTTCAGACGAGCGGGCATCGTCACGTCACGCAGTTGGATCGCTACATCCCGGGCGCGAAAGACGCCGCCACCGGAAAATTCTTGCGCACGAGCTGGACCAAGAACGCGTCCACCCACGGCGCCTACTCCAGCTTCAAACCGGGCCAGCTAAGCCGTTTCGGCAGCTTCATGTGGGTCGACGCAGAGGATCCCGCCGAAATGCAGCAAGCGCGTGTCGGCAACCTCTTGTTCGCCGGCGAGCACCTCAGCGACGCTTACTACGGATTCATGAATGGCGCCGCGGAAACCGGCCGGCTGGCCGCCCAGTCCATCGTGGCGTCGCTTATTGAAATCCCGCAAACCTAGCGTCGGGCCGCGCGTCAGCGCAAACACATTTGCCTGATATCCAGCAGCATCTCGGCCAATTGGCGGGTGCGCACAGGTTTATGTTCGTGTCCGTGTTGCTCCAGTTGGACATGGTCGTCGTCAATTCCAAGAAAGCGAATGCCAGCCTGCAGCACGTCAGCGCGCACCTTTTCCAGCGCCTCGTCCTCGGTCGATGAAGGCGCGGTCAGCAAACGTATGACCTGCAACACCGCCGGCAGATCAAACCGCTTGATATCAGCAGCCATGACTGCCAGCGCTTTGAACAACGGCGGGCGTGAATCATGGCGGTGCAAAAGAGGCACGGGCAGCGTCCCGCGCAATAGCGCGGCGATACGTTCGAGCCAAGGGGATGAAGGCGGCGCCGTTTCCAACGCCATCATCGGTTCGTCGGTAATGTGCGCGCCCGCTTCGTTGCCGCGTTCGATATCGGCGAGGACGAGCAGCGCCAGCCCTTGCGCGACCTTCTGTCCGCGCAGCGCTTCATCCAGCCGCTCATCGCCCGCCGCATACAAGTCGAGATACAAATCCGCCAGCGGCGGCGTGATCTGCCATAGCGCTCGCGCCACGGGCGTGTCCGGTTGCGGACCGCGCAACTCCTGCCAACGCGCTTCGCACAACGCGGCCAGCTCGGCCTGAAATGTGAGACGTCGAGCCTCGGGCAAACGCCCCAGCATTCGCCGGGCTTCTGTTTCGATCAGAGAAAGGCTGGGCATATCCGTGTCACCGACTTAGCAGCGAACCGATCGCCGTCAGATTAACAGCAGCCAATGCGCCCTGAAAAGGCTCCGCGTCGTTGATCGCTGCTCGCCGGCTTTCCCCTGCCGCATCGCGGGATTGAACTTCATCAGAGCGCGCGCGTTCTCCTCGGGTACAGCGAGGAATTATAGAAACGCCGCATGCAGCCCCACAACAGCCGCTATACACCGGACATCCGTGACGCGTGCGGCTGCCAGCCCAGCACCGCGAGCATGACCAAAAATCCGGCGACATAAGCCACCGCGACGTGCCAACCAGAGCGCAGCCATGCGCCGACCGATTTAGCCTCGGGATACATATTCGACAATGCGACGCCGGCCGACGAGCCAAACCAAATCATCGAGCCGCCAAAGCCCACAGCATAGGCCAGAAAACCCCAATCGTAGCCGCCCTGCTTCAACGCCAGCGCCGTAAGCGGAATGTTGTCGAACACCGCCGACACAAAACCAAGACCGAGCGATGTTTCCCATGCCGCCAATGGCAACTTTTCCACCGGCATCATCGACGCACTGGTCACCAGCGAGAGCAGAAACACGCTGCCCTTGAACGCTTCCGGCAACAGCCGCCACTCGGGTTTGCGCAGAGGCACTGTCAGCACTAGCGCCAGCCACACGGCCGCGCCGAGAAACGGAAACGCATCGGCAACCGCGTTGAATCTAACATTGACCGTGACATTGGTCGCCACGGCGCCGATCAAGATGAACGCAACGATGCCGACCCGGACCCAGTCGATGTGTACACGCTCGGCATATTCGCGGTGCATCGGTGCATGGCGCGCCTGCTGCATGGCGGCGGGAATTCCAAAAACCACCAGCGCCACCACAGCAGCGACATAAGCATGCACGACTTCGAGCGGCGCAACGCCGGCGATCCACATCATGGTCGTCGTCGTATCGCCGACCACGCTGCCCGAGCCGCCGGCGTTCGACGCGGCAACAATCGCGGCAAGAAACCCGATATGCACCTTGCGCTGATAGAGACTTGCGGCGACCGTGCCGCCGATCAGCGCAGCCGCGATGTTATCCAGAAACGAAGACAATACGAAAATAGCCGCCAGCAGCACGAACGCGCCAGGCCAACCGTCGGGCAAGAATCGCGGCAACATATCAGGTACGCGGCTGTCCTCGAAGTGGCGCGATAGCAATGCGAAACCCAACAATAGGCCGAGAAGATTGACCAAGATAACCGACTCGTGGCTGATGTGAGCGGCAAAGCCCGCGAGACCCGTTCCCGTCTTGAAGCCGGTAACAAGAATCTTGTAGACGGAGATAATGATCAGCCCCGTTAGCGCAACCGGCAAAGTAAACCGGTGCAACAATGCCACTCCCAGCAAGGTCAGCGCGAACAGTATGAATTCGACCGGAATGCCGAAAAGCGCCGGGGCTTCAGCCGCCCATGCCTCCGGCACGCCAAGCATCGATGCTATCGCTATCGTTAGTGCCCCGCGCGCGCGCAATCGCATTTCGCTCCCCCACCTTGGCAACGTTCCCTCGTATCGCGCCGGTAATGTATAGTACAGGGCCTGTACGGCGCAACGAGCGCAGGAGATTTCTAAAATGCTGAAGCTGCTCATTCCTGTCGATGGCTCGACCAACGCACAGCGGGTGGTCAGTCGAACGATCCGTTTCCTGCAGAACGACTGTCCCGCGGTCGAGGTTCACGTACTCAATGTCCAATCGCCTATCGAGGCATGGGAAGTCAAACGCTTCATTCCGGAAACGGAGATCGAGGCCTTGCTGCAAAGTCGCGGCGGCGATGCCCTCGCGGCCGCACGGGCTTTGCTCGATGAAGCGAACATCGCCTATACGCCCCATGTGCGAATCGGCCCTGTCGCTGAAACCATTGTTGAGTTCGCCCGTGAAACCGGCTGCAATCACATCGTCATGGGCACCCGCGGCATGGGCGCCGTCGGCACCCTCTTGCTCGGCAGCGTTGCCACCAAAGTTATTCATCTAGCCGATGTGCCAGTCACCCTGGTGAAGTAGCTTAATACCATCACCGAACTCAACAGGTCTTTCCGCGCCGCGGGGGTGTCCGGTTGCGGACCGCGCAACTCGCCGGTTACTTCACCGGCAACATTACGTGCCGATACGGCGTATCCGACCACATGACGTAGGGGCTCGATGTGTCGGGGTCGGCAACCTTAGGATAGGCGTCGAGAAAACTCGCATCGGCGCCAACGATCATTACGTGCGGCCCGGTCTCGACCCAATGATTCTTGGGCTCAGGCTTTTGTGCATAAGGATCGGTGTTGCTCGCGTCCGTTCCGCCGGACAACATATACATGAAGCCGACTTTTCCAGGCGGCGGCGTTTTGTGGGAGGCCCAGGCATCGATCCATTCCATGGCATTCTTGTCGGCGCACATGGGATCCGGTCCCGGGGTTTGCAGATTGTCGGGAAGGCATGTGAAGCCGTTATCGCCCTGCCGCAACGTGCGCATTTTCCCGTCTGCCTCCATCGCGACTATCGTCGCTCGCTGACCCACCGCGGGCGGTGCGGCAGCCATGGCACTGGCGATCAACTCCTGGTCGGTCGGAGCGGCGCTAGCGCTCTCCGCCTGAACAAATGGGGACAACAGTGACAACGAGGCGGCGGCCACTCCGCACGCAAAGCAATTCGACGGTTGCATGGCAAAGACCTCCATGTGAATTATCATTTCGCGGCGCCGGTGAGGATGCGCGCCAAGTTGGATAATGTCAATTGGGCAGCTTGAACCCCGTCGAACGAAATGAGATTGGCGACTTTGGCGAACTGGGCGCCGATTGCACGCCTATTGGGGCCGTAAACATCGGACGCACGCTGTCAAAAACTGACTGCCATACCCACAGAGTAGCCGGTGGTGTTTTCGCCGAACATGTAACGACCGACCAAACGGAAACGGGATATGACGATGTCGTAGTTGCTGCTGTCGATTTCCAAACCCGCACCCAAAGAACCCAGAGCGTCGAATCCCAGCATTCCGCGCTGCGCGCCGAAATACGATGTGTAAGCGGCCTCGAGCACATAGCGCAACGGCCGCGACAGTAAAATCAAGCCAGTTGGTGCACGACGTCGCAGATAAAGGCTGGCGCTTTCGGAGTTGGAACTGCCGCTGACGACCTCCGACGAGTCGCAGCAACTCTCGATGTGGATATAGGAGTAGCGCAACTCCGCGTCGATATCATGCCTGGCCGAAAAAAGCTCATAGTCCGCCATGACGGATGCGCCGTAGCCAACAGCGCTCAGCCGGCCGTCATCGAGGAAATCCAGTCGGCGTCGCGAAAGTGGATCAACCAATCGATCGGCATCCCGGGTGAGATCGCTGGCGAGGTTACCCAACGCTAGATTGGCGATGGGCCGAATCACCCAAGCGCCTTGCAGCGGAAAGTCCCAACCAATGCCGCCCGACGCGGACGCTGTTTCCCACTCCGCCTCCACGGGTAGCGTCGCGGCGGTTTCGCCCAGCACGAATTTTGGATCGTAGCGGCTGTAGCCCAGCGTTCCTTCAAGATAGAGCGGAAGCGTTTCACTCCAGGTGAAACCACCACCCAAGATCGCCATGACCAAATCGGCCTCGCCTGCGCCATTGCTCTCAATGGTGAGATTGCTGGCGGTGATGTCAGGCAAGACAGTAAATGTCATCAATGCGATGGCCGCATCGGCCCGCTGTTGCAGGAAAGAATCTTGGGCGTGTGAACTGGGCGCGTTGGCGAACACACAGCACAGCAGAACCAGACCGGCGTAGCTACGTATGGGCCGAGTATTTAGCGTCATTGGGCAGAGCATAACCACAGGGGCATACAGTGGCGCGGTAGTTCCGCATAGCGCATTGGTTCTGGGACCCGAGGCGCCCCGTTGCGCATTGTACCCTAGTCGAGCAGAAGGCCGGTTGCCTGTGCCATAATCGGCCCACAAGAAACGTGGGGAGAATGTTCGACTGTCACGCAGCATCTTGATCACCGGCTGTTCGAGTGGAATCGGCTATTGCGCCGCGCACACGCTGGCGAAAAGGGGGTACCGGGTTTTTGCCACCGCGCGCAAAGACACCGACGTGCAGCGGCTTCAAGCTGAAGGCCTCGAAGCCCTTCGGCTCGATCTCGATGACAGCCTATCCATCGAGCGCGCCGTCACCGAGATTCTCCACCGAACCAACGGCACCCTCGACGCGCTGTTCAACAACGGCGCCTACGGTCAACCCGGCGCGGTGGAAGATCTGCGCCGCGACGTGTTGCGAGCGCAGTTCGAGACGAATTTATTCGGCACCATCGAGTTGACCAACCGGGTGATCCCCGTGATGCGTCGCCAAGGGCATGGCCGCATCGTGCAGAACAGCTCCGTGCTGGGACTGGCCGCACTGCCGTATCGCGGCGCGTATAACGCCACCAAGTTCGCCCTCGAAGGCATCACCGACACGCTGCGATTGGAGCTAGCGGGAAGCGGCATCCATGTTTCGCTCATCGAGCCTGGCCCCGTCAAGAGCCGGTTTCGCGCCAACGCATACGCCGCATTTCAACGCAACATCGACAAAGAACACAGCGCCCACAATCAGATATACGAAGCGCTGGAGCGACGCCTCACGAAACAAGGACCCAGCACGAGCTTCACGCTCCCTCCCGACGCGGTGGTAGCCAAACTGATTAACGCCCTCGAGAGCCCCCGTCCGCGGATCCGGTACTATGTCACCAAGCCGACATACTTTTTCGCGGCACTGCGGCGCATCCTGCCCTATCGCGCCCTCGATTGGGTGATGCAACGGGTATCCGCCGACGAACACAAAGATCAATAACCAAATTAGGAGCGAATCTCAGTGGAACCCTCAAAGAGCAGGACGACAGCGCAACACTCCACTGTGGGAGCGGTTTCTGATGCACAGGGATGTGCGAATGTCGCGAGAGGGCAGGATGCCCGTAGCGACTACCGCGATTCTTTCCGTGTTCTCGTTCCCTCGTTATGCGCTCTGCTCCTCTCCGCCTGCGCCACCCTAATGCAGCAACTCGACCCACCCTACGTCAACCTGGCAGGACTCGAGCTGAAGGAGATGGGCATCTTCGAGCAGCGCTATCTATTGAGACTGCGCATCCAAAACCCCAATGCCGTCGCCCTGCCCATCGCCGGCATGAACTACTCGCTGGCCATCAACAACAAGCAGTTCGCCCGCGGCGTCAGCAATCAATCGTTAACCATTCCCGCCCACGGCGAAGGCCTGGCGGACGTCGAAGTCACCAGCAACCTCGGCGGCCTGTTGGATCAGTTGCGCCAGATTGGCAGCAAGGAGAAGCCCAAGTTCGACTACAAACTCGATGGCAGCGTCAGCTTGGTCAGCAGCGCGATGAAGTTGCCGTTTTCGTATGAGGGAAGCGTGGCGTTGGAGTAGCGCTCAACGGCGCTTGTAGACTTCTCGACGATGAGCGACCTTCACCACTATGACGACTAACGCCGAGTCGTGAATTTCATAAACAACGCGATAGACACCCTGCCGCACGCGATAGCGCTCGTGAGCGGATAGTTTTTCACTGCCGGGAGGCCGGGGATCATTACTCAGCGCCTCAATGCGTTTGAGTATCCGCCGCACATCCTCATTGGGTAGGGTTCGCAGGTCCTTCGCGACGGACTTTTTAAACCGAATTTCAAAGCTTGCCATGCGCCTTGAGATCTTTCAGCAAAGCCTCATAGCTGATTGTGGGTTCGGCAACGCGATCTTCGAAGGCGGCTAAATCTTCCTGGTCCTCCCTCAGCGATTGACGAACCGCTTCGTTTACCAGCTCGGACACGGAACGATGCGTCGAAGCCGCCTTCAACCGCAGCGCGTTGTGAATCTCCGGCTCGAAATAGATTGTGGAACGTTTTGTGTTGTCGCTCATGGCGCTTACCTCAGGACATCAATTTAACGCTATGACGTTATAGCGTCAAGTCGTCAAAGTCGCGTCACGGTGCCCACCCCCGATAGCGTCCCGAAATCCGCCACTTAGCACAACAAGGCACGAGCGCCGCCGAATCGCTCCCCGGTTGGCGCTCGCCCCGGCACACTTAATCTATAGAGTCGTGATGCGCTGCCCCGCCTGCATCCAGGCGCTCATAGTCGCCTGCGACGTTCAAGGTTACGGTTACAGATTCGCGGGAACTGTTCTTCCAATACCAACCATGGGTGCCGGTAAACGAAGCGGTTAGCGCGCCGCTGGATTGGCTTTCCGTGCTCTTCTTGAAACTCTTGAATGACCCGGAGGTGTCGCCTTCCGGTTCGCCATGGAAATCGAAGAACAATTTTTCGCCATCGGTTTGCCACGCGTACTGGAACGTCGAACCTTGCACAATGCGTAGCTTGTATTCCGTATCGCCCCGGGCCGGAATGGTGATGCTGATCGTATCCTTCCACGCCGCCGGTTGTTCCGCGGCAGGCGTTTCCGCCTGGATCGCCGCAACCGTCTCGCCGCTCTCCGCAGCCGCTTGGGCGCTGGCAACGCTCAGCTCCTCATTGGTGGTGTGCTCATAGCCGTGCATCTGCATGAGAAAGAGAAACCCACCCACCAAAATCAAAACGTAGTTGGTAATCAGACTGAAGGCCTGGAAGCCATGACGTTTACGCCAGGCGGCGATGACCAGCAGCATAAGGGCAAGCGCCGTGATTTGCCCCAGTTCGATGCCGACGTTGAACGAGATAATATTCATCAGCAGATTGTCTTCGCTCAGCGGCAACTCTTGCAGTCGAGTCGAGAGACCAAAGCCGTGAATCAGACCGAGACCGACGATCATCAGCATCATATTGGGCGGATTGACGCTCAGATATTTTCGGAAGCCGTCGATGTTGGCAAACGCGATATAACAGACGCTCAGACCGATCACCGCATCGATGAGGAAGTAGTTGAGCTGAATGGCGTTAAACGTCGCATAGATCAGCGTGACGCTATGGCCGACGGTAAACGCCGTCACGTACTTGGCGATGTCGCGGAAGCTGGTCAGGAAGAAGATGATCCCGAACACGAACGCCAGGTGGTCGTAGCCCGACAACATGTGGGTCATCCCGATCCACATGTAGCGCAGATTTCCGCCCTGGAGGATGGCCTGTTTTTCCTCCTCCGACATGCCATGCCCCAGCGCCAGTTGCGATAACGCACTGAGCAGAACAAGGGTTACAAAAAGCAACAGATACTTTCTATTAATCAGCACGTTTAAATTCTCCAGTGATAACGGTTCAATGACGTTTAGAGGTGGCCGCTCTTGTCAACGGCGGTGACCCAGAAAAATGCATGGCCTTGCGCACCCGGCAAAGCGCTGCGCAACGTCTCGATGGTCGGGTCCACATCGCCATCGTCGAGCAAGATGTCCGCACGCACTCGGGGCGTGTAACCCACGACTTTGTCTCTGGCGGACAAAAACGGATCGCTCTCGAGCTCAGCCCCGCGGCCCTCGACATGACTAAAGGTGAAGCCCCGAACCTTATCGATGCGACGCAGTTGGTCGGTGAGGTCCTTCTGTGAATCGGTGTGCACAATGAGCGTGAGCTGTTTCATATTCTTTCCTCGCTTGTGAGTAAACGGACGCGCGACACGCCGGTCGCCGACGACGACGGGTCCATCGATAATCCGACGCGAATCGACTACGTTATGCTTGAATTAGTTAGACGGAGACGGGAGGGGCGCGCAGACGTATTGTGGAGCGTTCGAGATAACTATGGGAGCTGACAAACCGCTCGCGCGGCGGCGGACTGCCTCGCTGCCGCGGAACTGCGACGACGAGCGTAGGGAGAACGGAGGCTACGAAGCCATGGCCGAACTTGCAGTAACTCCCTCCCGCTGCACTATCACTGAACTCCACGACCGTATAATCGGCGTGGGCATCCGCGACGTCGATGGAATCTTCATGGTGACCGGTCGGAAGGTGGCTGTGGGCCACGGCCGCATGTTTATGCTGATCATCGCCATGACTGTGACTCTGCGACAAATGAACATGGCGCGTCGTCCACTGCATCGACAGCAAGGCGGCGACGATAAGAATGAAAAACGTATTACTGAGTCGGGGCTTAACCATGGCCGGAGTATATACATTCCCACGCAGAGGCACCATGCGCCATACTATCGGCAGTCAACAGGGTCATCTATACGTGAATATCCCGGAGGGATTCATTGGCTTACTACCTCGTTAAAATCGTCATCACCACCGCGTTGATCGTGGCGATATCCGAGATATCCAAACGCAGCTCGCTCATCGCCGCGATCTTGGCTTCGATACCCATCGTGTCCGTGCTGGCGATGGTGTGGCTCTACATCGACACCAAAAGCGTCATCCAAGTCAGCAACCTGGCATCCAATGTCTTTTGGCTTGTCTTGCCGTCACTGGTGTTGTTCTTGACGCTGCCGCTTCTATTGAAGCAGGGCCTGAACTTCTACCTCGCTCTGGGCATCGCCATTGGGGTCACCGCGGGGTGTTACTTCCTCATGGTTTCGGCATTGGGGTACTTTGGTGTCAGACCATAACTGGAGCGCAGTTTGGGGTCATGACCCCATGGGCGACATCGGTGGCCGTTGTGAAGCCCTCGGACGGCGGCTATAGTCCCGCAACGTAGTCGAAGGTAATCGTCCGGAGGTGGCGCATGGCATTGAAGCGGTTCCCATGGCTAGTGTTGCTGTTGGTTATGTGGCCGGCCCAGGCGGATGATTCGGATCAACAACTCACCGAGGCCCGCACCGTGTTTCTGCGCGGGGTGGACGGTGACAAGACTGCGGTGCGCGATGCGCTGCGGCAATTCAGAACCTTGAGCCATAATCATCCCAAGGAGCCGGTGTTCATAGCGTATCTGGGCGCCTGCATGACTTTGCGAGGCCGGGATGCGGCGAACAACATCGAGAAGGGGCGTCTGACCGAAGAGGGCCTGGCTCAGATCGATCTGGCGCTCAAGCTGCTGGCGGAAAGCGGCGATAAGGGCTCGCCCCGCGCCCTCGATACCAAGCTGGTGGCGGTGAATGCGTTTATTCATATCCCGTCATTCTTCAATCGCCATGGTGAGGGCAAGCGCTTATTGCAGGAGATCCTTGCCCATCCCAGCTTCGACGGGATGGCGGCGGGGTTCAAAGCGGCGGCTTATATGGCCGCGGCACTGGTGGCCCGAGGCGATCATGATGATGAGGCGTACCGGCGTTATCTGAATCTAGCCGCGAGTACCGACCCTGAGGGGCGAGATGGAAAGACTGCGAGCAAGATGCTTGAGGAGAAATAAGGTCGGGGTTGATCAAGTCGAGCGGGTGTTTCCGCTTAATCGACGCGCACCTTACATCGTCTTCCCGATTGGCACGCAGCGCGCGACCAGGCGGTAATACGGCGTGGCCGATAGATCGATTTGCCGTGTGCTGGGCATCGCCATAAAAGTTTTCGGAGCTGGGGACTTTGGTGTCAGACCATAACGGCGAGTGCCTTAACATCACGCACCTATGAATCACTAACCGCCTCAACGGCCCACTCGCGTTCACTAGCAGCGTGGTACTTGCGCAAGTTCGGACGACCCGGTCAAAATGATTTCCTCTGGATTTCGACGTTTTTTGAAGCTATGCTTTTCGCGGTGGCGTATAGCGCCATTCTTCGTTCCGGCTCCCGAGACGGGCGGCATTGTGAAACGCGCCAATACCGTACTAGCAGAGCGGCGTTTTTTATACGCAAGGTGGTCGTACCGATTTTATGACGCGAGACTTACGAAAGTGTCCGTCAGACCACACGTATAAACAACCGTTAGCATGACAAACACGCAGCAAACCGTATCTGAGGCATGAAATAGTGATATCGATAGCGATGTTCAACAACAAGGGTGGGGTCGGCAAGACGACATTGACATGCAACTTGGCTGCGTACTGCACCGTGGCAATGAAGAAGCGTGTTTTAGTCGTCGATTGTGATCCTCAATGTAACGCTAGTCAGTTAATAATGGGGGAGGAGTTTGCGACTGAGTTCTACTGGAATTCAGATTACGAGCAACCAATAACAACCATTCGAGATATTTTGAGGCCAATAGAAGATGGCGACTCTGATATATCGAAGGATATTCGTCCAATACTCAGCTCAAAAAACCGATTTAACGTTGATCTAATTCCAGGTCATCCGGGTTTCTCTATAGTAGAAGATCGCTTAGGCGCGGCATGGCATGATCTCTTGGGTGGCGACATCGGCGGCATCCGTAAGAATAATTGGAATACTGAATTCTGTGCGCACCTTTCTAATAGTTACGATCTAGTGTTTTTTGATTTGGGTCCTAGTTTGGGATCGATAAATCGAAGTGTTTTGATTGGATGTAATCACTTCGTGACCCCGATGGGAGCGGATATATTTAGTATTTTGGGCGTTAAGAATATCGCCAACTGGATAGGGCACTGGGCTGGCCTGTATGAGAACAGCATAAGCTTGGCTGAACAAAGAAATCCGGGGCGATTAGACAACTACAATATAAACTCGAGTCCAAGCGTGCTGAATGGATATCTCGGCTACACCATGCAGCAATATATTACGAAGTCTAAACAAGGCGTACGAAGACCAACTAAAGCCTACGAACAAATTATCAACTCGGTTCCAGAAATCATTGACGAATCGATGGGACGCTTTTTCGGCGCGACCATATCCCTCGAAACGGCAAAACTGGGTGATATACCTCACCTTTATAGCTTAATCCCGCTCGCTCAGTCAGTCGCATCTCCAATTCTCGACTTGAAATCCAGCGATGGTCTGGTCGGGGCGCAATATAAGCAGCGGGAGGACTACGAGATGATTATTTCCGGAATCGCAGAGAAACTGTTCCTGAACCTTGGTGAATTAGCCTAATGGAGTGGCCGACCTCCTTAGTCGAAGAATTGGCAGCGCGGCGCTGCGTTGTATTTCTGGGGTCCGGGGCGTCCGCTGGGTGTGTATCTGCTGTCGATGGTAGAAGACCGCCAACATGGAATCAGTTTCTCGAGAATCTGAAAAATAGAATATCTGTCGAAAAAAGAACACAAACGATCGATGCTTTGATAGAGAAGGAAAAATATCTGGATGCAGCAGAGGTGATTCTTAATAAGTTACCCGCCGCAGATTTTTCTCGCGCAGTCAGGGAATTATTTGTACAGCCGAAATACGAGAAATCGAGTATTCATGAATCTACCCTGAAGATTGATCCTAAAGTTGTCGTCACCACCAACTATGACGACATTTACGATGCATACTGCAGAACTGGGATGGCTCATGATGGATACAATGTCTGCAAATACTATGAACAGCATTTAGCTACGGACCTTAGATCACCTGTGAGACTTATTGTAAAAGCTCACGGATGTGTCAACGATATATCTAAGATTGTTCTAACTAGATCTCAATACTTTAGGGCTAAACAAGAGAATTATGAATTCTATGAAATCCTAAATGCTCTATTCATGACGAATACCCTTTTATTCATCGGTTACAGCATGTCTGATCCTGATATCCAGCTCGTCCTGGAAAATGCGAATATCTTTTCAAGAAGTACGCACCCTCACTACGCATTGGTCGGCGATGACATTATTCCGGATATCGAAGAGTCGATGCGTAGTGCATACAATATCGAATTCTTGAAATACCCAGCCGGTCAATATAATGAGGCAAATAACTACTTCCGGGATCTTGCGGAGCAAGTTGAGTCAATGCGCGCCTCGCATCTGGTATGAATCAAGAAATCCTAACAATCGGCTCCATTAGGACGTCAAACTCTCCGCTACGCTCTGAGTTTTCCGCCTGTGGGCCGTGACGTTATGCATGAGCAGACAAAAACCAATGTTCAGAAAACATCTGATGGTTCCGTCGTTGACGTCGACGGAAAAGTGATCTACTTCAGCGTCGATCGCTTTATCAAAGACATTTGCGAAGGCGATTGCTGCTTTATCTGCGGAGCCGCCCCAGAAACGACGGACTTCAACAACGAGCACATTCCGGTAGTTGTCAAGAAAGTTGTCGCCTCTAGTTACGCTACGCTTTCCAGTTCCTCAGCCGGTTTCGATGGATTTAACCAGACTTCATGCGGCGCATCCCAGTTTCGTGTGGGTCCGCTCCAGCGTTGCGGATGCTTTGCCTTTGCCGCCTCGTATACGGCAACGCGATTGGCACGCAGGGCCGCATCGGCGCCCGCATGGCGTTGACTGGGTGTCACGAAGTTCAAGCCGCTGTGCTTGTGGACGTCGTTGTACCAAGTGACAAAGCCCATCACCCAGCGACGGGCCTGCCACAAGTTTGCGAAGCCCCCGGTGGGATAGTTTGGACGATACTTGCAGGTGCGGAAGAGCGATTCGACGTAGGCATTGTCGTCGCTAACATGCGGTCGACTGTGCGAACGCGCCACGCCCAGACTGTGCAGCAACTCCTGCAGCGAGGCGCCCTTCATCGGACTGCCGTTGTCGGCGTGCAGCACCAGCGGCTTGCCGACAACCTGTTCCGCCAGGACGGCACGGTGTACCAGTTCCGCGGCGTGATCCGATGATTCGCTTGCATACACTTCGTAACCGACAATTTTACGGCTGAAGACATCCAGGATCAGATACAGGTAAAAGAACATGCCCCGTACCGGACCCGACAACCAGGTAATATCCCATGTCCACACCTCATTGGGGCCGCGTGCACAGTGGCGCGCGGGTTCACTGCGTGTGGGCTTGGCGCTGCGACCGCGATGATGTTGCTGACCCTGTTCACGCAGAATTCGATACATGGTCGCCTCGGCTGCAAGGTAGCGGCCCTCATCAGCCAATGTAGGGACCACCTGCGAGGGGGGACGGCTCGCAAAACGCGGGCTGTTCAGTGTATCAATCACGCGCTGGCGTTCTTCGTCGCTCAGCTTGTTCGTGGGTGCCGGTCGCACGGCATTCGCTCGGCCGTCGACCTTGAGCTCACCGTCGCGCAACCAGCGCTGTACCGTGCGCACGGTCAATCCCAACAGGGCGCAGGCTTGTGCTTTGCGCGCACCGCTCGCAACCGCTTCATCAATCAGCATAACGGCTTCCTTGCGATCCGAGGCGCTGATCAATCGCCCTCGGGCTCCCCCCAGATCGCATCGGCTTTTTTTCGCAACACCAGCAACGCGGCTGGGACACTTCAGGGGACGGACCACGGCAAGGCACTGACAAAGAAAGAAAAGAAAGCAAAAAACGACGAATAAATGATGCTTAGAATCGTTTTTTAAGGCCGAAAAGCGAATCTAAGAAAAGAAACGCCTGGATTCCCGCCTCCGCTGGAATGACAGAGCAAGAATAAAAAAACGAGAACAAGGAGCGTCGCTGATCCTCCGATCAGCCCATCTCGCGCGGTGTAACCCACCGTACCTACACGGACTGTGAACGCAATGGAGCTGCGTGCGGCTTGTCGCATGGCCCGCGTTGCTGTGCGCTATGCGCCCATTCACCAGGGCAATGGTAAAAAGTTTTACCGACGTCGGGCATCGCCCCGGCAAAACACTCGAGATAGAAGAATGAAAACACAACTCAACAAACTCGGCACAGCGATATTGGTGGCGCTATACGCGTCCCGCGCCTTCTACGCCGGCACCGTGCAAGCCTGGCCACAGACCTTTCGAAATCAATGCGTCAGCAGCTCGATGTAAGGCTGGTAGCTGTAACTGCGATTCTTTTTCTGCCCGGTCATTTCGGTCACGATGCCCAGGTTTTCCAGTACTTTGACGGCCGCATTGGCGGTCGGAAAGCTGGTGTCCAGCTTCTGCCGCACCCGCTCGATGGTGAAGCGCGGCATCATGGGCAGCATTTCGAACAGCCGGTAGCTTGCAGGGCCGGCCTTGGGAGATTCGAGCAAACGGCGCCGATCGGCCGCCACCAGGGTAGCGATGGCGATGATGCTGCGTTCGGAGTCGCTGGCGGCCGCAGCCACGCCTTCAAGGAAGAACGCGACCCAGGACTCCCAGTCGCCCTCGGTGCGGATGATCGACAGGCGCCGGTAGTACTCGGCCTGATG
This sequence comes from Pseudomonadota bacterium, assembly GCA_021821045.1. Classification (GTDB taxonomy): domain Bacteria; phylum Pseudomonadota; class Gammaproteobacteria; order JAADHS01; family JAADHS01; genus JAKACW01. The sequence continues at coordinate 838 of JAKACW010000055.1, read as the reverse complement.
CTGCTTTAGGTAGCCGCTCAGGTACATCAGTGGTTCGGGTAACAGGCCCCAGTGTTCAAGCAACGCTGCAACCAGCAGGCGTCCGATGCGGCCATTGCCGTCGAGGAACGGGTGAATGGTTTCGAATTGCGCATGCGCCAGGGCAATTCTGACCAGAGGCGGGAGCGTGCCCGACTCATCGTGAATGAACTGCTCCAGATCGCCCAGCAGGTCTGTCACCCGGTCCGGCGGCGCCGGTACAAAAGCGGCGTTGCCAGGACGGGTGCCACCAATCCAGTTCTGCGAACGCCGCAACTCCCCGGGCTGCTTGCCGGCACCGCGCACCCCGTTGAGCAAGACGCGGTGGGCTTCGCATAGCAGGCGCACGCTGATGGGCAGTCCGTTGGGATCGTGCAGGTTGTCCTGGACCAGTCGAAAGGCGCGCAGATAGTTGGTGACTTCCTCGACATCGTCCGTGTTGCTGACGGCGAATCCCGCTTCCTCGTCGAACAGGTCGGTCAGCCTGGCTTGGGCGCCCTCGATCTGCGAAGTGAGCAAGGCCTCCTTGCGGATGGCACTGTAAAGCAGCCAGTCCACCGATGGCACCAGCCCCGACACCCCGGAGAGGCGGGCGAGCGCCAGCTCGGCCTGATGGTTCAGGTCGACATACGCATCTGGGGCGAGCGTGGGTTCGACGGGCGGCAGCGGATGCGGCACGAAGGCCTGGACCGATCACTTTCCGACGTTATTGCGACAAGCAAAAAGATCCGATCGCAGCGGATGAGCGGCGAAGTGTTGCTTCCAGTGGCGCGGGGTGAGCAGTTCGATGTCCTTAGCCGGGTGGATCGCAACGCGCTGG